>CACXES010000045.1 GCA_902766745.1 uncultured Ruminococcus sp. | reverse complement strand
CCGCTGTGGTGGAATTGGCAGACGCGCTGGACTCAAAATCCTGTGGTAGTGATACCGTATCGGTTCGACCCCGATCAGCGGCACCATTTAAAAGGGGCTGTAGAAACGCCCTAAAACAAACAAAGATCTCATTTGCTGAGGTCTTTGTTTTGTTTTAGGGTAAATCTCTGATTTTTGGGTTCAGCAAACAAAGCTGCAATAATTTTAGCTTTGTTCGGTATGGAGCAGTATAATAAAAGTATAGTCGGCAAATACAACGCAAACTGATATAATAAAATCAAAAGGAAAGGCGGTCATGTTCGATTGTTGGATTCATCTATTTTGCAAAATTTGCGGTGGATCGCCGAAGTCCGGAACATCTAACGGCACGCCGTCTTTTTTCAGCGATTCATATGCGACAATTCCGGGAACGGTAAATCTTGCGGCGAGCCATGCATTTACCGTAGGTAATATATTGTTATATGCCGCTGTGCAAAAATCGTCAATAAGAAACTGATGACTTGCCATGTGTCCGTTTCCGAGACCATCGTACTCCTTCGGCAGACGTGCGTGCGGCTGTATGGGAGAAAAGCTGTCCCATTGCCACTCGTGATTTGCCACTCTGTTTTTAAAGTCCGGGAGATTTTTGTTTTTTGTCATTTCTTCGGGGTTAAGGTAGTCACTTACATCGGTTAAATCAACTCCGCCTTCGGAATTTTTTGTGAAAATATGCTGAGCATTGCTGAATTGATAGCCGCCCTTTGTCCCATAAAATGCCGGAATCGACGAACTCGGTGCCTTACAGCCTATTCGTCTGCACTCATTTATTCTTATTACCCCTCCGTTTGCAAGGCGCATAAGCGAATATGCATTCGAATATACATTGTCCCAAAGATTTATTCCCTTTTTAAAATACGGGTCATCCTCCGTGTCCTTGTATCCCATTGCGGTTACCTTGGTTACATATGAATCGGTTGCATTCAAAATCATTCCCAAGGAATGGGTCGGATAAAAGAATGGCGGAACGCCAAGCGCTTTGACGTCGGCACGGTGATGCTCTGTAAAATGTGATATGTCATGATGATATTGAGCCTCGCCGTAAACAAACTTGCCAAATTCGCCGTTCTGCATTTTTTCCTTACAAAACATCGAACAGGGATAATAAACACAGGTTTCACCCATCATGTATGTAAGTCCGGTTTCATTTACAAGCTTGACTATTTCTTCGCAGTGACTTATTTCCGATGCCATGGGTACTGCGCTGTATACATGCTTCCCGTGCTTTAAGGCTTCGATTACTACCGGACCGTGTGTGTGCCGAGGCGTAAACACTGCAACGGCGTTTATGTTCTTCTTTAAAAGCTCGTCAAGAGAAAAGCAATAATCGGTATTGAATTTTTTTCCGAAGCTTTCGGCATTCTCGCGGATCACATCGCAGACAACTACGGAGTCTACATACGGATGAGCAAGAAAAAGCTCGATAAAATGCTCTGAAAACTCTCCGCAACCTAAAACTCCGACTTTTAGTAATTCATTCATCTTTATATTCCTTTCTGTAATCAATAATCAATAATCAATAATCAATAATTCTCGACCGAAATTATTTCGTCCTAAGCCTTGGCAACACTGCCGCCCAGCGTTTTTCGTGGCTTTCGTGGGTGAATATGGGACGGAAGCCGAGGCTGTAGTAAAGGTTGAGCGCAGGTATCCTGTCATCATCGGTTGAAAGTACGGCGGTTTTGTACCCTCTGGCGGCAAGGGAGTGAAGTGCGGCAAGCGCAATAAGCCGCCCTGCGCCGAGACCTCTTGCCGACGGGTCAACACCCACCATGCGGAACCACCCCTCATTCGGAAAAATGTCCTTTTCGACGGCGGTTGTTGTCGCTATATCCTTGCCGTCCTTGCTCAGGTACAGCACATACTCCGGTTTATAGCCTCCGCCGTTACGAATAAAATCATCAAAAGAATAGTGATTTCCGAACGCTCTTTCAATCAGAGTCTCCCAGTTCTTTTCGGTTCCTTCGATATGATTGTGAAGCGAAAACCCGTGGGGCAGAGCAAGCGGAGGAAGCTGCTCTAAATTCGGATGTCTCATAAAAAGCTGCGGTAATGCTTCCATCATCTGTAATCCTCCTCATTAAATTCTCTGTCAGGTGACAGTACCTCGTATTCCGCAGGCGGATCGCCGCAGTCGGGAACATCAACGGTTACGCCGCCCTTCAGTGCGCTTTGATGTGCGGCAAGGCCGGGAATGTTGTAACGTGCCGCCTGCCATGCATTGGTGGGCGAAAGCTTTCCCGTTGCATACGCCTGACAGAAATCGTCAACCATGAACTTGTGCGTTCCGGCATGACCGGTGTGAAGTCCCTCAAGCTCTTTTGGCAGCCTGTTTACAATCTGAATCGGAGCCTCGGTGTTCTGCCATTCTCCGTTTATCGCTTTTTGCATATACTCACTGTCGCTCTTGTGTGCAGTGCTTTCTGCCGAGTTAAGCAGGTCGCTTACGTCCTCATAATCAACAAAACCCTTTTCGTCCATCCTTACATATGAATGTTGAAGAAGTGAACATTCATAGGATGCGTTTGTACAGTTAAAGGTGCTTATATAGGTTTCCGGGAAATGCCACGCAACACGCCTGTTCTCGCTTATTCTTGCAATCGCTCCGTTGCTTAGCTTAAGCAGCATGGAGGAGTTGGAAAACGGATTGTCCCAGTAATTCATATTATCTCCGAAAATGTCCGTGTCAATTTTATCCTCATAGCCGAAAGCGGCAACCTTTACTGCGTGTGCCCTTGCTGCCGACAGAACCATTGATGTCGAGTGCGTCGGATAGAAGAACGGAGGAAGCCCTGCCATTTTGCGCCAGCTTTCGCCTTCGGTATACTTGAAAACGTCATAAAGACGCTTCATATCGTGGTTGTACTGCGCCTCGGCATAAACCATATCACCCATTTCCCCGGAGGCGTATTTTCTTCTGCAAAAGATTGATGCCGGACGGTATATTCCGGTCTCTCCCATCATATATGTAAGACCCGTTTCTTTTACAAGACGGACTATCTCCTGAATATCCTCTATCTTCAGCGCCATGGGAACAGCACTGTATACATGCTTGCCATGCTTTAATGCCTCGATCGCCATATAGCCGTGCAGATCTCTTTGAGTAAATATTGCAACCGCATTAATATCATCGGAGGCAACAGCCTCCTCAAAGGTGTCAAATATGCGATTTGCGCCGAAGGTTTCGGAAAACTCCTTTGAGCGCTCCGGAAACTTATCGCATACGGCAATATACTCCACCGCCGGATGATTCTTGAAAATCGGTACGAAGAAGCGGCAGAATTGGCCGCAGCCCACAAAACAAATTCTTATCTTATCCTTCATGTCATACACTCCTTTTAAATATTTGTTCTTTATTCTAAGATAACCCCAAAATCCGATAATGTAAATGTAAATTTGTTGAAAGTTTGATGTAAATATGTTGCAAAATTCTAATTATATCTTGAAAAGTAAAATCTAATGTGATATAAATATATCAGGCAAAACGGAATTCAGGCAGGTGATATGTATGAGTTATGATACTGAAAGATACGGCTTTGAAAAGCTGTCCGGGCAAAGCCTCTCCATAATTGAATGCGGACTTCAGCTTTGCCACAGCGGCCACTCCAGCGGAAGACTTGTATACCCCGACTATTCGGCGCATTTTATACTCGAGGGCAAGGGTGTGTATTATGTGAACGGAAAGAGCTATGAGCTTTGCCGCGGACAGGGCTTTATGATTACGCCGGATATTCCCAACGTGTACACGGCTGACGAGTGCGAGCCGTGGAAATATATTTATGCCACATTTAAGGGACCCGACGCAAAATCTCTGGTCAGCAGCTGCGGCCTTGACGATGACAATGTAATATTTGAATTTCCGACGGATGACGAAACGGTAAATCAGCTTAAAATGATGCATCATGCCGGTAAGGACAACAGCGCCAAGGGCTATGATGCGCTCGGATATTTTCTGCTTGTTATGAGTAATATTATCAGAGAATACAACAAAAGCAAGCCTCAGCAGCTGTCGCCCACGCATTACATACGACTTGCGCTTTCGTACATTGACGATCACCTGAGCTATAACATAAGCGTCAGTGATATAGCGGCATATATCGGGATTGACAGAACCCATCTGTACCGCCTTTTCACGGAGCAAATCGGTGTTTCTCCGTCTAAATATCTTACGGAGGAAAGACTTAAAAGAGCGGTTTCTCTTATGAAGCATGAGCAGCTTTCGATTAACGAAATCGCAATATCCGCCGGCTTTTACGACTTATCTCATTTTTCAAAGGTGTTTGCTGAAAAATACGGGACAACGCCCGGCAGATACAGAAAAGCGAATATTGATACAAATGACTAAGCCTTTGTTCAAAACATGAAAATACATAATATTATTCGGAAAGAGGTACAAAAATGAGTTATATTCTAATGACGGTGTCAATCGTTTTGTCGGTGGTCAATGCCTGCCTTTTGCGTAAATACAGCAGTGTCGAAAAGAACGGGTTCAATGCATATCTGTTCAATGCGGGAGTGAGCCTTGTATGGCTTGCCATCCTGACCTGTCTTTTAATAATCTCCGACAACTCTCTAAATCCCGTTGCGATAGCATACGGTGCGGCTTACGGCGTGATTCTGTTTGCTTTTCTGCTCTTTAAAACGCAGTCGATGGCAAACGGCCCCGTATCTTTGAGTACCTTAATCGGAAGCTGTGCGTTCATCATCGCCACGTTTTTCGGTGTTGTGTACTGCGACGAGAGTGTAAGCATAGCTCAAGTGATAGGAATGGCTATGCTGGTCGTAGCACTTATCCTTTGCGTAAACCCGAAAAAAAGCAACGAGAAGCTGACAAAGAAGTGGATGCTGTATTGTCTCGCCTTCTTCCTTGCGGGCGGCTTTGTGGGGGTTTTATATAAGCTGTTCGGAAAGTCCTCCGCAAGCGGTGAACACGAGATTATGCTTCTTACCGCATCAATTGTGTCAACAATGCTGTTTTTGATTTTCGGAATTATCCGGGCGAAGAAGAGCGGAGGAAGTACCGTCCCTAATAAACAGGTTTTGATTTTCATACTGCTGAGTGGTATCGCAAGCTGTTCCTATATACGGCTGAATCTGACGCTGTCAAACATTATCCCGAGCGTGATATTCTTTCCCGTGAGCAACGGCGGAATGGTTATACTGTCCACTGTGGCAGGCAGGCTTTTGTTTAAAGAAAGGCTTACAGCGGCTCAACTTCTCGGCATAGCAATCGGCTGCATTGCCGTTGTAATCACAGGCTGCGGAGATTATCTGATTAGGGTGATATTCTAATTATTTACAGGAGTGTATTTATTTTTTTAAAAGGCAATGCAAAAAGGACCGGCTGCGGATAATCAGCAGCCGGTCATTTTTATAATTTGGTGACTCCTGGGGGATTCGAACCCCCGTAGCCGCCGTGAGAGGGCGGAGTCTTAACCACTTGACCAAGGAGCCATATTATGGTAGCGGTAACTGGATTTGAACCAGTGACACTGCGGGTATGAACCGCATGCTCTAGCCAACTGAGCTATACCGCCGTGCCTCATGTTCTTCAAGCGAACACAAGTAATATAATAACAGATTATTCTTTGTTTGTCAAGCTTTTTTTCAAAAAAATTTAAACTTTTTTGAAAAAGTTAATTATCTATGTAAATCGGAGCAAATCTGAAAGACAGCCACCGGAAAATATAACGTCAGAAAAACGTCAGAAAATATTATAAAAAGTATTGAAATATTTTTCTGTATGTAATATAATAAAAGGTAATACAGCAAATATCGGATTGTACAATACACCCGGTCTGCGGAGAAGAAAGGTCTTATTCGGCCCACGGAATGAGACGTATATTAATTTTATGTGGGAAGAAAGGTTATGTGATTATAATGCGTATTGAAACAAAGTGTATACAGTCGGGTTACTCGCCCGAAAACGGTGAGCCGCGCGTCTTGCCTATATATCAGAGCACAACATGGAAATACAGCTCAACAGAGCATATGGGTCGTCTTTTTGATCTTGAGGAGAACGGATATTTCTACACACGTCTTGCAAATCCCACAAACGATGCGGTTGCTGCAAAAATTGCCGATCTTGAAGGCGGAGTGGGGGCCATGCTCACGTCCTCGGGGCAGGCGGCGTGCTTCTACTCCATATTTAATATATGTGAGGCAGGCGACCACTTTGTATGCTCATCAAGCGTGTACGGAGGAACCTTTAATCTCTTCGGCGTTACCATGAAGAAGCTTGGAATAGATGTGACCTTTGTCGATCCCGACAGCGACGAGGAGACCTTAAACGCCGCATTTAAGGAGAACACTAAGGCAATGTTCGGTGAAACGATAGCGAATCCTGCACTTGTCGTTCTTGATATAGAGAGGTGGGCAAAGATAGCTCATGCGCATAAGGTACCGCTGATTATCGATAATACCTTTGCAACTCCTGTAAACTGCCGTCCCTTTGAGTGGGGTGCGGATATTGTTGTCCATTCCACCACAAAGTATATGGACGGACATGCGACCTCGGTCGGCGGTGCGGTTGTGGACAGCGGAAACTTTGATTGGGTGGCGAGTGGAAGGTTCCCGGGACTTACCACTCCCGATGAGTCATATCACGGCATCACATATACGGAAAAGTTCGGAAAGGCGGCATATTTGACAAAGTTGACGGCGCAGGTTATGCGTGATTTGGGGTCGATACCTTCGCCACACAATTCGTTCCTCTTAAATATCGGTCTTGAAACGCTTCCGCTCAGAATGGAGAGACATTGCTCGAATGCACAGAAGATTGCCGAGTATCTGAACGGAAACGATAAGATTGAATGGGTAAAATACTGCGGTCTGCCGGGCGATAAGTATTATGACTTGGCGCAGAAGTATTTGCCCGACGGCTCCTGCGGTGTTATCTCCTTCGGGGTCAAGGGCGGCAGAGCTGCGGCGGTCAGATTTATGGACAGCCTGAAGCTTGCGGCTATCGTAACTCATGTAGCGGACGCAAGAACATCAGTTCTGCATCCGGCAAGCCACACTCACAGACAGCTCAATGATGAGGAGCTTGCGGCGGCAGGAGTTACACCTGACCTTATAAGATTGTCCGTGGGTATAGAGAATGTGGATGACATAATCGAGGATATTGAACAGGCACTTGAGAATGTATAATATATAATGTATTAATCAGCCCCCGAGTTCGGCTCGGGGGCTTTATTGTAGTGTGCATCAGGCGGCAAAGGCTGATGCATTTTTGCGTAATTCTTAGGAGATATACCGAAGTGGCGCTTGAACATTTTCGAGAAGTTATAAATATCGCTGTAACCGACCGAGTAAGCGGCGACGGAAACGCTTACTTTCATATCAAGCAGTAGGGATGCGGCCATATTCATGCGATAGTTGAACAGGTATTGCTTTGGAGATATGCCTGTTTTTCTTTTGAATATCGTGTAAAAGTAGCTTCGGTCAAGATTTAGACGCGATGCGAGCTGCTCAATATTTATGTTGTTCATATACTCCGAGTGAATACACGACAGTGCCATTTCGACATAATCGGGAGTTGATTTTTTTTGACTCATTAACAATGAAAACAGATCCCAGAGTCTGGCACAGAGAAAGGCACTTCTTCCGTTCTCTGTTTCGGTGCATTTTTTCATTGTGTTGAATATATAAAGAGCCTCAGGACACCGGACAATATCGGGCAGGTTAAACGGAAGATCGTTATCTGCGGTAAAGCCGATCCATATATAGCTCCAGGGCTTTTTTGAGTCTGCACAATAGTAGGTTTTTTCATAAGGCGGAATAACAAATATCTCCCCGGGACTGACATTGTATTTCCTGTCGCCGATTTCGTATACGCCATAGCCGTAGACAACATAATGCAGAAGCCAATATCCTCGAATTGCAGGTCCGAAGGAATGTGAAGGACGGCAGTTTTCGTACCCGAATTGAATAGGATTCAAGCCACCGTAGCCTTCGTTGGATATAAGTGCATTGAATTGATTCATTTTTTTCACCCTTTTAAACAACAAAATGATAAATATTTATAACATTATACCATTTCATTATTACAGCTGTCAAGCTATAATAATGAAAAATGTGTCATAGGAGGAGATTAACATGAAAATCACATTTATGGGTGCGGGAAGCACGGTTTTTGCAAGAAATATCATCGGGGACTGTATGTGCGTTGATTCATTAAAAGACAGCGTTTTTTCACTTTATGATATTGATGCGGCGCGGCTTGAGGAAAGCCGTGTGATTCTTGAGGCAATGCGCGCGGCAAAGGGTGGCTTCGGCAGAATAGAGTGTTATGCAGGGGTTGAAAACAGGAAAGAGGCTTTGTGCGGTTCTGATTTTATCGTGAATGCCATTCAGGTCGGAGGATATGAGCCGTGTACGGTTACGGACTTTGAAGTGCCCAAGAAGTACGGCTTAAGGCAGACAATAGGAGATACTCTCGGAATAGGCGGAATAATGCGTGCCTTGAGAACAATCCCGGTTTTGGAGGACTTTGCAAAGGATATAGAGGAGGTATGCCCGGATGCGCTGTTCCTGAATTACACAAATCCGATGGGGATGCTGACGGGATATATGCAGAGGTACACCGGCGTAAAAACAGTAGGCCTCTGTCATAGCGTACAGGTGTGCTCCGAAGGACTGTTAAAAGCGCTGGGCATGGAGGATAAGCTTGATGGCAGGAAGGAGCTTATTGCAGGGATAAATCATATGGGATGGCTTCTCAAAATAATGGATAAAAACGGAAATGACTTGTATCCGGAGATACGTTCTAAGGTGGATGAGTATATTGCAAATCCCGAAAACAAAGATAAGGTTCGTATGGATTACATAAGGAATTTCGGATATTATTGTACGGAATCCAGTGAGCATAATGCGGAATATAATGGATTTTATATCAAGAGCAAGTATCCCGAATTAATAGAAAAATACAATATTCCTCTCGACGAATATCCGAGACGCTGTGTTAAGCAGATAGAGAAGTGGAAGGAGGAGTTTGCAGAGTTATCCAAGGGCGGAGTTAAGGATCACGAGAGAAGCGGCGAATACGGTTCGAGGATAATGGAAAGTATTGTTGAAAACAAGCCCTACAAGATAGGCGGAAATGTGTTGAATACGGGTCATCTCATAAGTAATTTGCCTGAGGAGGCATGCGTTGAGGTTCCTTGTCTTGTGGATGGATACGGGATACACCCCTGTCATGTAGGTTCACTTCCGGTTCAGTGTGCTGCAATGAATATGACAAATATTAATGTTCAGCTTTTAACAATTGAGGCGGCAAGAACACGCAAGATAGAGCACGTTTATCAAGCGGCAATGCTTGACCCGCACACGGGAAGCGAGTTGGATATAGATACAATCAAAAAGATGGTTGACGAACTTATTGAAGCCCATGGAGATTATATGCCGAGGTTTGTGTAATAAGTAATTGAAAACATGAGCGGAAATACCGCAGGATAGAAATATTCTGCGGTATTTCCGTTTTTTTGTGTATAAAATGTCGTAATTTGACCTACGAAAAAAAGTGGGAAATATGGGAAATATGTTATAATCATAAAACAGACTTATGAAATTGGAGTTGATAATATGGAAATGCGTATTGAACGACTCGGCTCTACGCTTGTGGCAAAGCTTGACGGCGAGCTTGACCATAGCTGTGCGGCGGAGGTGCGCGAGAGAATCGACATGGAGATGAATGCAGGCGGAATGAAAAATCTTGTTATGGATTTTGATAAGGTTGATTTTATGGACAGCTCGGGGATAGGGGTTTTGATAGGAAGATATAAGCGTGTCAATGCCCTGGGCGGAAAAATGCTTGTAATCAGAACCGCACCGCAGGTTGATAAAATAATCAAAATTTCGGGACTTGATAAGCTTATGGATTTTGAATGATTATGTGCCGCGATTGATTCGGACATATGAAAGGATGAGATAAATATGGATAATTATATAAAAATAGAATTCCCGAGCCTCAGCTGCAACGAGGCATTTGCCAGAGCGGCGGCAGGTGCCTTTGCGGCACGGCTTGACATAACGGTCGAGGAGCTTGCGGACATAAAAACCGCCGTATCCGAGGCCGTAACAAACGCTATTGTACATGGGTATGCGGGAAGCTGCGGAATGATTGAAATGCGGTGCGGGGTTGTCGGCCGAACGATAGAGATTACTGTATCGGATTTTGGCCGCGGGATTGAGGATATTGCCCTTGCGATGCAGCCGCTGTATTCCGGCTCTGATGATGAGGAGCGGAGCGGTATGGGCTTTACGGTCATGCAGAGCTTTATGGACAGCCTCAGCGTTGAGTCGGAATTGGGCGTCGGAACCACGGTTACTATGACTAAAAGAGCAGGGGCGGATTTCGATGAGAAATAACCGTTTTGCAGATAACGGCAAGCTTCTTGAGGCGGCGGCAGGCGGTGACGCCGCTGCAAGGGAGGAGCTTATCCTAAAGAATATGGGTCTGGTTTACAGTGTGGTCAAACGATTTTCGGGCAGAGGCTACGAAACAGAGGATCTTATTCAGATAGGAAGTATAGGTCTTATTCGAGCTGCGGAGAGGTTTGACACAGGCTTCGGAGTGCGGTTCTCAACATACGCCGTTCCGATGATAATAGGGGAGATAAAGCGGTTTATAAGGGATGACGGGATAATAAAGGTAAGCAGGACATTAAAGGACACGGCGGCAAATGCGGCGAGGATTAAAGCGGATATAGAGAAGAAGGAAGCCCGTGAGGCGACCGTTGCGGAGATTGCAGAGCGGCTTAATATATCTGCGGCAGAGCTGTCTGCGGCATTGGATTCCCAGCAGCAGCCTTGCTCACTGTATGCACGGACAGACGACGGAAACGGTGAGGGAAAGGCTCTTATAGATAAATTGGAGCGTGAGGACAGTCCCGTAGATGATATGCTTGATAAAATAACGGTCAGGGGGCTTATAGACGGTCTGGGCGAGCGTGACAGAGAAATAATATTGCAGAGATTTTACGGGAGGCAGACTCAGGCGCAGGTTGCGGAAAGACTCGGAATTTCGCAGGTGCAGGTGTCAAGACTTGAAAAGAAAATTTTGAAAAAGCTGCGCGGCGATCTGACAGAGGAATAAATTCAGATATTTTTGAAATACTATACGGCGAAGGATAAAGTTTATTATTTAACGATAAAATTTATTATTTAAGGATAAAGTTTATTATTTTCGGAGGGCGTATGAAGTATACAAAACAGGAATATCAAGAGTATCTTGAAAAAAAGTCACCGAACAGCAGTCTTATCAAGGATGTGCTTGCTGCATTTTTGGTGGGCGGCGCAATTTGTGTTGTCGGTCAGGCAATATTCTGCATTTACAAAAATTTCGGAGGGTTATCCGATGATACTGCCAAGACGGCGGTCAGTATTACAATGATATTTTTGGGGGCATTTTTGACGGGTACAGATGTCTACGGAAGGCTTGCTAAATTCGGGGGCGGCGGAACTCTTGTGCCTATCACCGGATTTGCAAATGCGATTGTATCGCCTGCCATGGAATTTAAGCGCGAGGGATATGTTATGGGTCTTGCGGCAAAGATGTTTTCGATTGCCGGGCCGGTGTTGGTCTACGGAATTTGTGCTTCGGCGGCGATCGGGGTAATTTACTATATCTGCGGATTCTTTACGGGAGGTGCGCTATGAGTGGGAGAAAGTGCGGAAAGCAGACGGTGAAAATTGATAATGTGCGTGTCGCTGCATCGGCGGCAATTGTCGGCAACAAGGAGGCAGAAGGACCGCTCGGCGAGTTTTTTGATATAACTCTGCCGGACAGTGAGTGGAACGAGACAACATGGGAAAAAACCGAGGCAAAAATGCAGAGAGAGGCGGTTCGGCTTGCGGTAGTAAAGGCGAACAGACGGCTTGATGATATTGACAGGGTATTGGCCGGGGATTTGCTAAACCAATGCATAAGCGCAGGCTTCGGACTGCGTGAGCTTGAAATTCCGTTTTACGGAATATACGGTGCTTGCTCCACGATGATAGAGGGAATAAGTATCGGGTCAATGCTTGTCTGTGGAGGCTTTGCGGAGAGTGTTGCGGCGGTGACGTCGAGCCACTTCTGTACGGCGGAGAGACAGTACAGAAATCCTCTTGAATACGGGGGACAGCGCACGCCTACGGCGCAGTGGACGGTAACGGGGGCGGCATCTGCGGTTCTGGAAAGCGGAGTAAGCGTCGGAGATATTGCGGTGACGCACATCACGGCAGGCAAAATCGTTGATATGGGTGTAAAGGATGCCAATAATATGGGCGGAGCAATGGCACCCGCCGCATACGACACCATAACCGCACATTTCAAGGAAACGGGTTTTAAACCGTCGGACTATGACATGATAGTAACGGGCGATTTGGGCAGCGTTGGTGCGGATATTCTTGTTGAACAGCTCAAAGCCGACGGTATTGATATTTCAAAGAATTATAACGACTGCGGATGTATGATTTATGATGCTGAAAAGCAGGATGTGCACGCCGGCGGAAGCGGCTGTGGCTGCATAGGCTCGGTTTTATGCGGATACCTGTTAAAGGAAATGCGAAAGGGAAGAATTAAAAGCCTGCTGGCTGTGGGGACGGGGGCACTTTTGAGTCAGACTTCAACGCTTCAGGGAGAGACTGTCCCGGGGATTGCGCATGCGGCGACATTTCGTATGATTGATAAGTAAGCGGAAATGAAGGAGGGATATTATGACTTTCGTAAATGCGTTTTGGGTGGGCGGTCTGATTTGCGCCATAGCCCAGATTTTAATAGATAAAACAAAGCTCACGCCTGGGCGTATTCTTGTGACCTTTGTGGTTGCGGGAGCGGTACTCGGCGGACTGGGTGTTTATGACAAGATAGTCGATTTTGCCGGAGCGGGTGCAACCGTCCCGATTGTCGGCTTCGGGAATGTACTTGTTAAAGGAACAATAAAGGCGGTTCGAGAGATAGGTGCGATCGGAATATTGACCGGCGGCGTGGAGGCTGCCGCAGGCGGAATTTCCGCCGCAGTTGTGTTTGGCTTTCTGATGGCAGTGATATTCAATCCGAAGAGCAAGTAGCCGCAGAGCAGCATTATGTTATTTGTGCATATTTCGGCAAAGGTCAGATGTATATGCTGCGAGAAGAATTATCTTGACACGGTTTTAATCGTATGATATCATAAATACTGTAATTTCCTGCGGGAATAATTTTATGAACAATGATAGATACGAAATGTCGGAGGTAAAAATGGATAAGTATGTTAAGAAATTTGACAGCATTGAAATCGAGTCTGACGTGGAGCTTGATGCAGTGCACACAAAAAAGACCGAAAACAATATTGACGTGCACGAAGTAACAGTAAAATGGGACAGAGACGCAATAAACGATAAATCATATGTAGGTATTGAGTTGAGGCTGCCTATGAGACGGGCAAAGTTCAGATGGACACCGTATTGTCAGCTGGACAAGGCGATGCGGTCTACTTGGATGAGAGGCGCGAAATTCAATACAATGCTTGCCTTTGATTGTCCTGTGACTTGCGTTTATGACGCCGATGACCGCAATGAATATACCGTTGCGCTCAGCGAGGTCAAGAGAAATATAGAAATTATCTCAGGCTATGAAGAAAATGGAGCGGTGTTTGCGTTTCGCGGTGTGGTTATGCTTTGTGAATTGGGAACCTTGAACAGCTACACGATTAAAGTCCGGGTTGACAGAAATAATGAATATATAGGGAAAACCCTCGACGGCGCAAGAAAATGGTGGGAGGAAATACACGGTATTGAGCCGATGTATGTCCCTGAGGATGCGAAGCTTCCGATGTACTCTACCTGGTATTCGTACCATCAGGATATCACTGATAAATCGATTGAGAAAGAGGCGAGACTTGCGGCGGAATTGGGAATGAAATCCATAATCGTAGATGACGGATGGCAGCTTGATACCTGCGGTGGCGGATACGGATACACAGGGGATTGGAATGTGGTTCAAAGCAAGATAAGGGATATGAAAAGCCATGTTGACAGCGTCCGCCGAGCAGGGCTTAAATATATTCTTTGGTTCAGTGTTCCGTTTGTGGGATATTTTTCGGATTTATGGGATAGCGTATGTGATAAGGTTCTTTATAAGAACGACGGCTTAAAGGCGGCTGTGCTTGATCCGAGATATCCGGAGATAAGAAGATATCTTATCGATAAATATAAAAGGTTTGCCGTAGAATACGAAATTGATGGATTTAAGCTGGACTTTATCGATTCGTTTTACACCTCGAATGAGCCTCCGAAAACCGATGATATGGACTATGAATTTGTCTGTGATGCGGTCGAGAGGCTTATGACGGATGTGAAGGAGGAGCTTGCAAAGATAAATCCGGATATACTTATTGAATTTCGGCAAAGGTATACAGGGCCGGTTATCCGAAAGTTCGGGAATATGCTTCGTGTCGGTGACTGTGCTCGTGACGGTATCAGTAACAGAGTGGGAATAACCGATATCAGAATGCTTGCCGGAGATACGGCGGTTCACTCGGATATGATAATCTTTGATATGCGAGAGAGCGTTGAGGATGCGGCATGGCAGATAATTAACTCTATATTCGGGGTAATACAATACTCGGTAAGGCTCGAGAGCTTAAGCCCCGAGCAACTTAAGATGAGCAAGTTCTGGTTGAATTTCTCTGCCGAAAACAGAGAAGTTCTGCTAAACTCTGAATATATTGCTCATGAGCCTCACTGCAACTATCCGATAATAGAGGCGTTTAACAACGGAGAGCGGATTGCGGCAGTTTATGCAAGAAATAAAATACTGCCCGTAGACGGCAGAAAAACGAAAATAATCAACGCAACACCTGATAGTAGAATTTATACCGAAAGCGATGCGGAAAGAGAAGCTAAAATTACCACTCTCAACTGTATGGGAGATGAGGTTTGTTCTGCGATTGTGAAAATATCAAAGGGCGTAAATGTTATAGATGTGCCGAGGTGTGGACTTGTTGTTATTGAATAACTACGGTATGCATATTTCTTATATAACCTAAAAAAATTGCCGTCCGAATTTTGAATAATTCGGACGGCAATTAAACGTCAATTTACTAATGTGGTGTAGGCTTAACGCATGGTAATGCAGCAGATAGCTTCCGCTGCGATTCCCTCGCCGCGGCCGCAGAAACCGAGACCTTCGGTGGTTGTTGCCTTTATGCTGACAGCACTCTCGTCTATGCCAAGGGTGCGGCTTATGTTTGTGCGCATTTCTGATATATAGGGCGAAAGCTTCGGCGCTTGTGCGATTATTGTTGCATCAATGCTTGTAACATATGTCCCGGATTTTTCGAGTATACGGCGAACCTCCGACAGAAGCACAAGACTGTCGGCGTTCCTCCATTTTTCGTCGGTGTCGGGAAAGTGAGTACCTATATCGCCGAGGGCGGCGGCACCGAGCATTGCGTCCATAATTGCATGGAGCAGAACGTCTGCGTCGGAATGACCGAGCAAGCCGAGCGTATACGGTATTTCAACACCGCCCAAGATAAGCCGTCTGTCCTCTGCGAGTCTGTGCACATCAAAGCCTGTGCCTATGCGCATGGTATCGCCCTCCTTTTTCTTTGTTGTATTCAGTATTCCCTCTGCTAAAATTAAATCCTCGGGAGTTGTTATTTTTATATTCATACGGCTGCCGTGTACATACTTGACGGGTATCCCCATCTCCTCGCAAAGGGCACAATCGTCAGTGACAAACAAGCCGCTGCTTTCTGCATGCTCGTGAGCGGATAAGATAAGGGACGTTTTAAATCCCTGAGGGGTCTGAATCGAAACGAGGGAGCTTCGGTCAACCGTCTCGGATATTGTATCACCGCTTACACGCTTTAGGGTATCAACAACAGGTACACCGAGGGACGCCGCACCGTAGCTCTGAACACATTGTACTACGGCAGAAATTTGCTCATTTGCAACAAATGGCCTTACGGCATCGTGAATGAGAACAATCTCGCCGCGAGCGGCTTTCAAGGCAAGGTGTACGGATTCCTGACGGCTTGCCCCGCCGGGGATTATGGCTGCCGCCTTAGTGATACCGAAATCACGGACGAGGGAGGCGATATATTCCGTATCCTCGCTGCGTGCGGCAATAATAATTTCGTCAATCACAGGTGATTCTTCAAATACGGATAGAGTGCGGATAATTATCGGCACTCCGCAGAGACTTATATATTGCTTGGGCATATTGGACGACATTCTGCTGCCCGAGCCTGCCGCCGCAATAACAACGCTGACTTTTATAGCTTTTTCGCTCATATAAAATCCTCCGAAATTTTACAGTATATCGCGCACAACATCGCGAATGTTGTTATAGCTGCTAATTTCAATCTTTTTGAATTTCTTAAGCTTTTCACGACTATAGGGCGGAATAAGACACCGCTTAAATCCAAGCTTTTCCGCTTCGGAAATCCTGTTTTCGAGATAGCTGCAGGAGCGAAGCTCACCGGTGAGGCCGATTTCTCCTATTGCAACCACGTCTTCGGGGATTGGCTTGTTGCGGAAGCTTGACGCAATAGCCAAAAAAACACCCATATCAATTGCCGGTTCAACCATTTTGAGCCCGCCGACAACGTTTACATATACATCGTATGAGGAAATATGCAGGCCTATGCGCTTGTCCATAACCGCTAAAATTATCAAAACTCGAGTAAGGTCTATACCGGTGGAGGTACGCCGTGAGTTGCCGAAGCTGCTCTGTGCGGCAAGTGCCTGAATCTCGGCGAGAACAGGGCGTGTGCCCTCCATTGTGCATATTATACATGAGCCGGGTTCGCCGGCAGGACGGCCGGAGAGCATTGCCTCTGAGGGGTTTGGAATTTCGTGAAGACCGTCCGAGGTCATTTCAAACACGCCGATTTCGTTTGTCGAGCCGAAGCGGTTCTTGATTGCTCTGATTATACGAAACGCTCTGTGCTGTTCACCCTCGAAATACAGAACCGAGTCGACAATATGCTCAAGGATTTTCGGCCCTGCGATGGAGCCTTCCTTTGTGACATGACCCACCAAAAAGGTGGCGATGGACTGCTCCTTTGCAATACGCATAAGCGTTGCGGCAGTATCGCGGATTTGAGTGACGCTTCCGGGTGCCGGTGAAATTTCGGGGTTGAACATGGTCTGAACCGAGTCAACAATCAGGATATCCGGCTTTTCGCGGAGAATACATTCGCAGATAAGCGCCATATTCGTCTCAGTGTAAAGCTTAAGGCTTTCGGTCGAAACGGACAGGCGGTTTGCACGAAGCTTGATTTGGCTTTGAGATTCCTCGCCCGATACATAAAGGATTTTATTGGTCTTTCCCAAGTGTTCGCAGATTTGCAGCAGAATCGTGGATTTTCCTATACCGGGATCTCCGCCTATCAGCACGAGAGAGCCGGGGACAATTCCGCCGCCGAGAACACGGTCAAGCTCGCCGAGGCCTGTATGTATTCTTATATCCTCGGTGATTGAAATATTGCGGAGCGTTTTGGGCGGCTCAGACTGCATGGCAAAGGCTGCCGCACCCGAGGAGGAGCGTGCCGGCTTTGCGAGAACCTTCTCCTCGTTCATGGTATTCCATGCTCCGCAGCCGGGGCATTTTCCGTTCCACTTAGGTGACTCGGTGCCGCATTCCGAACACACAAATACGGTTTTCTGTTTCATGGTAATTCCTCCGATACATAAAAGAAAGGTTTATTCGGATACTATCTCTGCATCTTCGATATCCTCTGTGTGTTCTGTGTTATCCTCTGTTTCCAATATCGAGGTACAATGCGGGCACCTTGTTGCGTTTATATTGATTTCACTCATACAGAAGGGACATTTTTTGGTTGTCGGAGCCTCCTCGGCCTCGTCCTTCCTGTGGATATTTCTCAGACCGTTTAAAAGCTTTATCATAAGGAAGATGACAAACGCCATTATGATAAAGTTGATAAATTCCGTTATAAATGCGCCGTATTTAACAGATACACCCATAAAGTCGGCACTGAGATTGTCAAAGTTGCTTTTTGCAAACAAGCCGATAATCGGGGATATTACATTTGTAACAAGGGAATTTACGATTTTCTGAAATGCGCCGCCGATAATAACGCCGACTGCTAAGTCGATAACGCTTCCGCGCATTGCGAACTCTTTGAATTCGTGAAAAAATTTTCTCATAGGTATAAGTCCTTTCTGAATTTGATATTTTTATTTTTTTAATATATAAAAGATGCGCTCCGAATCGGGAGCTGGCGGTTTTTCGCTTCTGTCATCATATGCGGCAATAACAGAAAGCCCTGCCCGTTCGGCACAGAAACGGATTTCCGAATCTGTATAGATTCGCTCTGTCTGCACCTCGCAGCCCCGACGGTATAAGCCATCAGAATTTTCGATGAAGAAATCAAGGTAAAATTCGCATATGTTGTCCGTACAAAGCTCACTGCTCCATACTAAAAAGGCTCCGTCCTCATCATACACAAAGGTGTTATCGGCGAGAATGTCTTTAAGCTTATGAGGAGTGTTTATGTCGAATATAAACACTCCGCCCGGATTCAGATAGTTATGTATGAGTGAAAACAGCCTGTCGATGCCGCCGTCCTCAGTGATATAATTAACTCCGTCCAAGGCACATACTGCCGCATCCACCGTGCCGTACAGCTCAAACTCGGTCATATCCTGATTCAGAAACAAGATATCACAGTTATTCTCCCGTGCCTTCTGCGAGGCAATATCAAGCATTTCGGCGGATATGTCCACGCCTATCATGTCATAGCCCAGCTTGGACATGGGAATGGTAATATTCCCCGTTCCGCAGCCGAGGTCAAGCACAAGAGAGGGCTTTAGCCCAAGCTTCTCGAAAATCATTACATAGTATTGTACAAACGAGTTATAGTCTATGTCCTGAAGACGGTCATATATTTCCGCAAATTCAGAATACATGAGGCATACCTCCGATTACTCAATAATTTTCAATTTCGATTTTATTCAGTGACCTTTTCTATCGGTGCATAAGCGGCAAGCAATTTCTTTTCGGTGTCGCCGAACATAACCTTAAGCAAGGTATCTCTTCCCATGCTTTGCGCTTCAATCACTGTTCCGATACCGAATTTGCGATGCTTCACTGTATCACCGGGACGGTAGTCAACAGAGGGAGAGGAGGACTTTTGCTCGCGGCGGTTCATGCTCTCTAAAATGCCGCTGCGCGAAGCGGATGCGGGAGGCGCATAAGCCTTGGCATCGGATACCCCGAACATACTTTCACGCTTTTCGATATGTACATCACAAAGCTCATCGGGAATTTCCTCCAAAAATCTTGACGGGGGATTATAGGCAGTTCTGCCGAATAGTGTGCGGCTTCTTGCACGGGTCAGGTAAAGCCGTGACTTTGCCCGTGTTATGCCGACGTAGCAGAGCCTGCGCTCCTCCTCAATCTCATCGTCGCTTCCGAAGGAGCGAACTCCGGGGAAAATTCCCTCCTCAATTCCGATTAAAAAGACGTTTGGAAATTCAAGACCCTTTGCGCTGTGGAGCGTCATAAGGGTGACGGTGTCCTGCGCTTCGTCGTAGTTGTCAACGTCGGATATAAGAGAAATGTTTTCAAGCATAGCGTCAAGGGTCAGTGCCGCATCAGACTTGACCGATTCCTGAACCATGGATATAAACTCGTCAAGGTTTTCAAGACGGGTTTCGTTTTCTACTGTCTTTTCCGCCTTTAATGCGGCAATCATTCCGCTGCGTTCCATAACTGTACGAACAAACAGCTCAAGACCCATTCCGCCTTCAAGCTCTGATGTAAGCCCCGAGATAAGCTCAGAAAAGGCTTTAAGCTTTTCGGCGGATTTAGTCGGAATATAGTCGGAAAATTCATCTGCTCGGCGGCAGACCTCAAATACAGAGATGCCGTTTTGCTCCGCAGCAGCAGCCGCTTTATCGATTGTGGCACCTCCGATGCCGCGCTTCGGCTCGTTTATAATGCGAAGAAGTGCAACATTGTCATCGTGATTATTGATAAGCCTCAGATACGAGGTGATATCCTTTATCTCCTTGCGGTCATAGAAGCGCAGACCGCCCAGAACCCGGTAAGGTATTGCAGAGCGAAGAAGAGTATCCTCCACGATACGAGACATTGCGTTCATGCGATAGAGTATAACCGTGTCCGAATAGGAGCCGCCTATTTCCGCTATTTTGTCGGCGATGAACTGCGCTTCGGAATGCTCCGTTGCGGCGGTGAAGAGCTGAAGCTTATCGCCGCTGCCGTTGGAGGTCCAAAGCTCCTTGCCGGTTCTGCCGGTGTTGTTTGCGATAACTCGGTTCGCCGCCTCCAAAATATTTCCGGTCGAACGATAGTTTTCTTCAAGCTTGATTGTAAGGCAGTCGGGGAATTCCTTTTCAAAGTCCAGTATATTCCGTATATCCGCACCTCTGAAGCGGTAGATGCTCTGGTCATCATCGCCGACCACACACAGGTTTCGACTGCCGGACGCAAGCTGGCTTACCAGCTTATACTGGGCGTGGTTTGTGTCCTGATACTCGTCTACAAGGATGTATTTAAAGCGTTTGTGATAGTGTTCCAGAACATCGGGACACTGCCCGAAAAGCTCAACGGTTTTGACGATTAAATCGTCAAAGTCGAGAGCGTTGTTTTCCTTAAGCTTGCGCTGATAAAGCGTGTATATGTCAGAGACCTTGGAAAGATAGAAGTCGTGCCTGTTCTGATGCTCAAACTCCGCCGGCGAAATCAGAGCATCCTTGGCATTGCTGATTACACTTAAAACCGCTCTCGGTGCGAACTTTTTATCGTCAAGGTTAAGCTCCTTGAGGCAGCTTTTTATAACCGTCTGCTGGTCTGCGGAATCGTATGTGGTAAAGTTTTTTTCAAAGCCTATCTTATCTATATCACGTCGGAGTATCCGTACACAGGTGGAGTGAAATGTTCCGGCGGTGATATCGTTTGCACAATCACCGAGCTTTGCCGCAAGCCTTGATTTAAGCTCGCCTGCCGCCTTGTTTGTAAAGGTTATGGCGAGAATCTGCCATGGCTTTGCAGCGTCAACGCTGAGCGCCGCCTCGAGATGCGGCGGAAGCTCGTCAAGCTCGCCGTCGGCATACCACTCAAGAACCTCCGTGTCCTGCTCGGTTATATTCTCGGGGATGTAATCGGACGTGTATGCGCAGCCGTATTTGATAAGATGCCCAACCCGGTTAATTATTACGGTTGTCTTGCCCGAGCCGGCTCCTGCCAATACAAGTAAAGGCCCCTCTGTATGCAGGACGGCCTTTCTTTGCTGCGTGTTCAGTCCGCGGTATTCATTTTCTAATATTTTTTTTCTGCATTCAATAAAATCTGCTATTTTTAACACCTCTTAAATTATTCTCAACATATTGTTGCGCCGCCCAGCACCAGATCACCGTTGTATAAGACAACGGCTTGTCCGGGGGTTATTGCCCTTTGCGGCTCGTCAAACACAAGCTTGAGTCTATCCCCCTCCATGGACGCCGTTGCGGCGGCAGGCTTTGCGCTGTAGCGCACCTTTGCCTCGACGCGCATGGGCGCACTTATTGTGTCAAAGGGGATAAAGTTCGGCTTTTCGGCATAAAGGGTATCGGAAAATTCGCTGCCCTGCTCACCGAGGACAACCTCGCTCCGGGCGGCATCTATCCGAACCACAAACATCGGCTTTCCGAAGGCAATACCGAGGCCCTTGCGCTGACCTACGGTATAGTTGACAATGCCCTTATGCCTGCCGAGAATTTCGCCGCTTGTGCTGACGAAATTCCCCTCCTTTGGCAGAGTGCCGATGTGTCTTTTTATAAATGAAACATAATCGTTGTCGGGGACAAAGCAAATCTCCTGGCTGTCAGGCTTTGCGGCGGTTATCAGTCCGAGATTGTCAGCGTATTTGCGAACCTCCGCCTTGCTCTCAAATTCGCCGAGGGGAAGAAGGAGGTTTGATAACTGCTTCTGACTTAAATTGTACAAGGCATAGGTCTGATCCTTTGCCGCAGCCTTCGCACGGCGAAGCAGATATCTGCCGCTTTTTTCGTCGTACTCTGTCTTGGCATAGTGACCCGTGGCAATATAGTCGGCATTTAAAATACGCGCCTTTTTTGCCATAGCGTCAAATTTAAGAAACTTGTTGCAGGCTATGCACGGGTTCGGTGTTCGTCCGTTAATATATTCGTTCACAAAGTAATCGATAACGTGTTCCGAAAATTCGGCACGGAAGTCCAGCACGTGATATTCGATGCCGAGCTTGGCACACACATATCTTGCATCCTCTACGGCGGACAGTGAACAGCAGGTGCTCTCGGCGATCGAGCCGTTTATATTCTCGCCGTCCCAAAGGCGCATGGTAACGCCTATCACCTCATAGCCCTGCTCCTTTAAGCAGGCAGCGGCGGCACTGCTGTCAACGCCGCCGGACATACCTATAACTACACGCTTAGCCATTATTCTTCGTTATCCATGCCGTGCTCGTGGCTGTGCGGACAGCCGCAGCATTCACCGGTGCAGCTCTTTAAGTGTGATGCGTCAATCCCACGGCTTTCGTAGTAGTTGATAATAGCCGCATGAACAGCCTCCTCAGCCAGGTTTGAGCAGTGCATCTTGATCGGGGGAAGGCCGTCGAGGGCCTCTGCAACAGCCTGATTGGTAAGCTTTAGGGCTTCGTCAACGGTTTTGCCCTTTACAAGCTCTGTTGCCATGCTGCTTGTAGCAATTGCCGCACCGCAGCCGAAGGTCTTGAACTTAACGTCCTCTATAACCTGTGTTTCGTCATTTATCTTCATGTAAATCTTCATTATATCGCCGCACTGGGGGTTTCCTACCTGTCCGACTGCGTTTGCATCTTCAATCTCTCCGACATTCCTCGGATTGCTGAAGTGATCCATTACCTTTTCACTGTACATAAAAATCTTCCTTTCTATATATAACTATGATACAAATAAACCGATATTATTTTTGGTTCTTTTGAAATTCTTCGTAAAGCGGTGACATTGAACGCAGAAGCGCAACTATCTCCTTGAGGGAGTCAACGATGTAATCCACGTCCTCCATGGTGTTTTCCTCGCCGAAGGTGGTTCGAAGCGAGCCGTGCGCCTGTTCGTGCTTTAAGCCGATTGCAAGCAGAACGTGCGACGGGTCAAGAGAGCCTGATGTGCAGGCACTTCCGCTGGAGGCGGCAATTCCCTTCATGTCAAGCCTAAGAAGCATACCTTCGCCCTCGATAAATTCAAATGAAATATTCGCATTCCCCGGGAGGCGCTTGGTCGGATGACCGTTAAGGTGTGAATATGGAACGGCATCCAGAACCTTTTTAATATATGCGTCACGCAGAGCGATGAGCTTCTTGCTCTTTCCCTCGATGTCGGCGGTCGCAAGCTCAATAGCCTCGCCGAGACCGACTATTCCCGGTACATTCTCTGTTCCGGCACGGCGCATTCTCTCCTGGGCGCCGCCTGTAATAAACGAGGTTAATTTTATGCCGCGTCTCACATACAGTGCGCCGATGCCCTTGGGACCGTGGAACTTGTGTGCGGTCAGGGAGAGCATATCGATGTTCATCTCATTTACGTCAATCGGAACCATACCGACCGCCTGTACCGCATCGGTGTGGAAGATGACGCCTGCCTCCTTGGCAATCCTGCCTATTTCCGCAATCGGCATGATTGTGCCGATCTCGTTATTTGCAAACATAATGCTTATCATTATTGTATCGTCGCATATAGCGGCCTTTACATCCTCAGGCGATACCATTCCGTATTCGTCAACGGGCAGATATGTCACTCTGTAGCCCTGCTTCTCCAGGTCCTGACAGGTGTGCAGTACGGCGTGATGTTCAACGGAGGAGGTGATAATGTGTTTACCCTTGGACGCCAGTGCGCGAGCCGTCGAACGGATAGCCCAGTTGTCCGCCTCGCTCCCGGAGCCTGTAAAGTAAATCTCCTTCGGGTCTGCGCCTATTGCGGCGGCTACCTTTGCCCTTGCGGCTTCCACCGCACATCTTGCCGATCTTCCCTCGGTATAAATACTCGACGGATTGCCGTAGCCCTCGGTGAAGTACGGGAGCATGGCTTCAACAACCTCAGGGGCAACCTTGGTTGTTGCGGCATTGTCTACATAAATACGTTTTGTCATATTTATCCTACCTTTCTTTGTGTTACAGCAGCAATCTATGAAAAGTAGATGTTCTGTAATTGATATAAATATAATTTAATTTTTTTTCGAATATTTTTTTGACTGTTCAACCGCCATTCTGTCACAGCGTTCGTTTTCGGGATGCCCGGCATGACCTTTAAGCCAAACAAGACTGACCTCATGCTTGTCGAGAAGCGACAGAAGCCGCTCCCACAGGTCGGGGTTCTTGGCAGGCTGCTTCGAGGAATTTCTCCAGCCGTTTCGCTGCCACGACCTTGCCCAGCCCTTTTCGACCGCGTCCACAAAGTATTTTGAATCGCTGTAAATCGTGACTCTGCAGCGGCGGTTAAGCGCCTCAAGACCGCAGATCACGGCCATAAGCTCCATACGGTTATTTGTCGTACACGGGTCTCCGCCGGAAATTTCCTTTTCAAAGCCCATACAGCGGAGTATCGCTCCGTAGCCGCCCGGGCCCGGATTTCCGCTGCACGCCCCGTCGGTATAAAGCTCAACATTGCTAAGCTCTGCCATCTCATATCCTCCG
The DNA here is from genome assembly GCA_902766745.1 of uncultured Ruminococcus sp. Taxonomy (GTDB): domain Bacteria; phylum Bacillota; class Clostridia; order Monoglobales; family Monoglobaceae; genus UMGS1820. The sequence goes on along the minus strand of CACXES010000045.1, from coordinate 235 downwards.
ATAAACGATTGTAATGTTATTGCAAATGTAATAATTGAACATTCAAAGATTATTTTAACATAACTGCTTATAAAAATCCATACTTTTTCAAAAAATAAATAAAAATTTATTTATATTTTATTTTTTGCACTATAAAACAGCAAAAAATTAGTTAATTCTCAAAGTAAATTCCACAGTGGAAAGAGAGTGGAGTTTACTATGAGAAACAGTGGAATTTAAAATAAGAAAAATGAAT
>CACXES010000044.1 GCA_902766745.1 uncultured Ruminococcus sp. | reverse complement strand
TGGCAGAACCGTTTACACCATAGAGGGAAACAGCTCCGACAGCTGCAGAAGGCGCAGCTACCCGGTGGGCGGAAGACAGATCTACGGATATGGAGTGCCGAAATATTGATTGGGCGATAAAACGCCCAATTTACATCGAAACTATGAAAAAAATGCCAAGTGTTTTGCGTCTATGGTATAATAAAACATAAACGTTGAATTTAACGACAGAACACCGATAGGAAAGCTGTTCATTAGTGTTCTGTATATAACATATCAGATAATCGAGGAGTCTAATTATGCCAGAGCTGTCGAATATTACTGTGAAGCCGATAATAAAATGGGCTGGAGGCAAATCACAGATGCTTAAGGAAATACTTCCAAATATCCCGGATTTTAAAGGGAAATATATCGAACCTTTTTTTGGAGGAGGCGCTTTGTTTTTTGCATTAAAGCCTGAAAATGCTGTAATAGCTGATAGTAATCCAGAATTGATTAATTTGTATACACAGGTGGCAAATAATGTTGATGCTGTGATAGACAAATTGAAAACATATGAGAATAAAGAAGAATTGTTTTACGCAGTGAGAGCTTTAGACTGGGAATCTCTTTCTGAGGATGAAGCAGCAGCTAGAACCATATATTTAAATAAAACATGCTTTAATGGATTATATAGAGTAAATAAAAAAGGTCAATTTAATACACCGTTCGGAAGATATAAAAACCCAACAATTTGTGATGAAAAATTGCTCAGGTCTGCATCGGAGGTTTTGAGACAAGCTACCATAATATGCGGAGACTATTTGGATGTGCTAAAAAAATTTGCTGAACCAGAAGATTTTATTTTCCTTGATCCTCCATATATTCCAGTTTCAAAATATGCTGATTTCAAGAGATATACGAAGGAGCAGTTTAGCGAAGATGATCATAGAAATCTAGCGAATGAGGTGAAAAGATTATTCAACTTGGGATGCTATGTGATCTTAACGAATTCAGAGCATCCGTTAGTGCATGAGTTGTACAAAGAATTTGATATCAAAATAGTTGATACGAAAAGAGCTATTTCTTCAAAATCGAGTTCGCGAAAAGGAAAAGACGTAATAGTTAGTGCCTTTCCAAATCACCATGTTATTTCGACTGAACTCGTTGAAATGCCTCCGCAGATATTGAAATATCCACCAACAAGATATATGGGATCTAAAAGTAAATTGATAGATCATATTTGGGCGGTAGCCAATAATTTCAACTTCAATTCTGTTCTAGATTTGTTTTCTGGATCAGGAATCGTTGGATACATGTTTAAAAGTCAGGGTAAGCGTGTGATAAGTAATGATTATATGTCCATGTCTGCTGTTTTTGCTAAGGCAATGGTAGAGAATAACACCATTACTTTACCACTAGAAGAAGCAAAAGAGTTGTTGATGCAACGAGATAATATTGATCATTTTGTCCAGGAACACTTTAAAGGATTATATTTTTCCGACGAGGATAATAGAACAATAGACATTCTGAGAACAAATATTTGGCATATAGAGGATGAATATAAAAGAGCTATTTCGCTATCTGCGTTAATTCGTGCATGTATTAAGAAGAGACCACGCGGAATATTTACCTATACTGGTGACAGATATAATGATGGACGGAGAGATTTATCAATCACTTTAGAACAACACTTTCTGGAAGCAGTTGAGACAATAAATCAAGCAGTCTTTGATAATCAGCAAGATAATCTTGCAATTTGTGGTGATGCTATGAAAGTTTCAATATGTGAACCTGATTTGGTGTATATTGATCCTCCGTACTATTCTCCGTTATCCGACAACGAGTATGTGAGGAGATATCATTTCGTTGAAGGATTAGCTCGCGATTGGGAAGGTGTTGAGATACAACAACACACGAAGACGAAGAAATTCAAATCTTATCCAACTCCCTTTTCCACTAGAGATGGCACATCAGCAGCATTTATGGAGTTGTTTGAAAAGTATAGTAGTAGCATATTAATTGTTTCGTACTCTTCAAATTGCCTTCCTACAAAAGAAGAGATGGTTGCAATGATGGAGAAGTATAAGGAACACGTAGAGGTAATACCTATTGATTACACATATTCCTTTGGAAACCAACGGTCGGCTAAAACGCACAGAAACAGCGTGCAGGAGTATTTATTCGTAGGATTTTGAGGTGTTGAAAGTGAAAGTAGATGAAAATGAAAAGATTTCAATATGGTTAGCTGGCAATACAGGTCTTAGAAATCCAATGAGAATTCGGGACGGGTTTATAGCTTTTTCTCAATCACCATTCGTAGGTAATTTGCATGGTAGTGATAATGAGAAGGAATTTATGAAGCTTCTGAATGAAAAAGGAATTATTAGTAATGCCTCTGGAAAGGATCCTTCTGGTAGTCATGCAAGAAAATGGCGTCTTATGTTCGAACGTTACGGTTTTATTTATGGTCAAGTTAAAAAGCAAAATGGATTTGTGCAAGAAGATTTAGGAAGAAGAGACGAAATTACTCCTTTCGGAAGACTATTTATTAATGCTGATACAATTCCTGCCATACAGGAATGCTTCCTTCGTTCGCTCAGTGTTGAACAGTACTGGCTTCCAGATGGTAGTGGACACTTTTCACCATTTAGATGGATTCTGGCAATTATGCTGGAGTTAGAAAAAAGAACCGGAACATCAGAATTATCAAGGCTTGAATTTGGCTTATGGGGGCACACAACCAACCCAAGTTATGATATCAATGAGGTAGTAGACCGAATTCTTGACCTTAGGGACCGTAGAAAAAGTGCAACTGCGAAAAGAACGTTTGATCGAAAAGAGATTAATGAGCGTGGAAAGCATTACGATAAAAAGAACGAGAATTTCCTCGATTATTGTGATATGAATATGAGATACCTTAGAATTTCTGGGATCCTGCAACGTAAAGGAAGAGGACTTGTAATTGTATCTTCAAAACACATAATAGCAGAGGCTCTTGCGAAAACATCAGCAAGTACAGTACCAATGCTAAAAGAATTTAAGCTTTTAACAAACGGAGCACCATTGCCAACAGATAATGCTGATGTTGCTAAGGAAGTCCTTTTGGATTTAAAGAGGCAAATGAAAGAAAGGCACATAGCTTTTGATATCTCTAATCTCCCATTAAACACACCTGCGGAGATAAACATTGCAAGACGTAGGCTTGAGGAAATACTATCACAAACGGATGAAATAAATTACGCTGCCGAGCAAAAGAACAAATGGGAAGAGATTTCAGATTATATGACATTATTGATTAAAGGCGGAGGGAAAAAGGAATACGATGATGATTACGTTATTGAGGTGCCAAAAGATGAAACGCCTGCATATCTTGAATGGGTGCTATGGAGAGCTGCGTTAGCGATAGGCCATCTCGTAAATAAGCCTTACGAAGTAAGGGGATTTAGACTTGACTCTGATTTTTTACCTGTATCAGCAGCAGGAGGCGGTAAAGGCGATCTTTACTGTGAGTTTGAAAAATTTACAATATTGACTGAGGTTACAATGTCAAGTTCATCGCGCCAAGAAGCGATGGAGGGAGAGCCGGTTAGGCGTCATGTTTCAGATGCTGTACTGTCATATAAGAAACCGGTATATGGTATGTTTATCGCAATTAGAATTGATACTAATACTGCGGAAACCTTTAGACATGGGGTTTGGTACACAAAAGGAGATACACAACAAAGGCTAAACATCGTTCCTTTAACGTTAGCACAATTTCAAAAGTTCTTTAAGGGAATGTTTCATGCAAAGCAAGCAGATCCAGAAAAACTAGTCGAACTAATAGATTGTTGTGCAAAAGAAAGAGACTTAATGGAAGCACCCGCATGGAAAAAATACATAGATAACAAAATTAATTATGATATAAACGGAACTTCATTCAATATGAACCTAAAAGAGGGGAATGGCAGTATTCCATACAAATTAGATGCCAATACATTCCCATATGGATTATATTTTGGCTCTAGAATTAAGGACTCGGAGGGAAATCGTATAGGGTGTGTTGTTGGGATAAAGAAAGACCATGTTTTGGTGGTGTTTGACGGAGAAGATAATCCACAAATTGTACAGGTAAGTCATAAACCTTTTGAGGAAGGTTATTTTACATTAGTTTGAATTTTAGAATTGATTAGAGAAAATAGATTATTGTACTACGGGAGATGAATGAAAAAGTGCCCAAAATGAAAAAAACAGTAAATAGAATGGTCAAAATCGTTTACTTTGATGAAGGATCTGCAACGGATTTTATCTACGTGATGAGTGGAGGGAAAACTGTTGATAAGGTGGAGCATATTGTTCAAAGGACGACCGACCTTGCTGCAGATGCAGAGGCCAGTGCACAAGCAAAATTCGGATTAATTACAATGCTTGCTTCCAAAGTTGGCATTGATGGCTCTGCGGATATTGCAAGGGAGAGCTCGAAGATAATAACAAAAGCTGTTGAAAACACAATTTTGACGGATTATTTAGAGTGTGCGTCCAAAGCCACTAGTATAAAAACATTTTCAAATTGCAAAACCTATCCATATCCTGAATCGTTTGCGTATTATAAGATGCTTACACCTTATTTGATTATGACAGAAGGCAATGTAGCTTTAGCGGACGATTTGAAAATAAATTTAGCTATGATGGATCGAGCTTTAGATAGTGGGCGGGGTTATTATGAACTCATGGTTGAAGCGGAGCATGAACGTGCTGTTTTACGTTTTAATATCAAGGCTTTTCGGAATAACTACTCTATATCTGATCTGATCAAGATGAATCTCGATTATCATGCTATTGAGGTCGGAACTGTAAATCTGGCTAATTTAACAATGCAATCTGAGTTTGAAGGTGCGACTACAGATGAACCAAGTGGATACGAAATGATGAATGAAAATATGACTTCGAGTGATGAGGTAAAAGTGTATGATGTGATTTTGGCAGGTGTTTGTAAATGAATGTTTTTATTTTTTATGGGAGCAATGTAGAGTTCCAAAAGTATCTTCCAGATAGTCATATTTCTGTTGTGGATCTTGCCTTAAAGGATGATGACGAGAGGCGAAAATTTAAAGTTGAAGTTCCAGGTCAAGAAGACGAGTCAAATGATCAAGATGTGCTAGAAACTTACGCAAATGTGGTTGGATATTCAGATGATTTTTCTTCACTAACTGAAGGTGCCATAGAAAGCTTCGTGGGTTTTATTTCCCGCTATTGTATTGAAAGGTTATTTTTACAGAATCCGCCAGAAAGTATTGCTAGGCATATAAAAGAACTCACTACTATCACATGCGATATAAAACATCAGAGTTATAACGTGCTTGATATTAAGAAATTGCAGAAACTCAACAGGAATTTTTCAAATAGAATAATTGGCCAAGAACGTGCACTGCATCAAATAGTAGGTGCACTATACTACTCTGCTAGGAAACGATATAAGAAACCTTGTGTCATGCTTTTTTATGGAAGTACTGGCGTCGGGAAAACCGAAACCGCAAAATATATTGCAGAAATTATGAAGGAACCAATTTTTCGCAAACAGTTTTCGATGTTTCATAGTGAGGAATTTACTGCTTACTTGTTCGGAGGCAAGCATAATCAGAATAGCTTTGCAAAAGAGTTGTTAGAGCGCGAATCAAATGTAATCCTACTTGATGAGTTTGACAAACCGGATCCGGTGTTTTTTAGCGCATTTTATCAATTGTTTGATGAAGGTATCTATTCCGATAAGAATTATTCGTTGAGAATGGAAAATGCCATTATAATCTGTACCTCAAATTTTCAGTCGGAGGAACAGATCAGAGAGCGTCTGGGAGATCCCATGTTCTCGCGATTTGATGCAATTATCCGCTTTGATGATTTATCAAACGATGACGTTAATGAACTTGTTTGTAGAGAATACAATAGACAATATCATTCACTAAATAAAAAGGAAAAAGCAATTGTGGATCAATACGATGTTTTGAAAAAAATACTCGTGTATTCTAGTAGACTAAAAAACGCTAGACAAATAAGGAGAGTAGTAAGGGAAGCAATTACAGAAAATTTGATAAATCAACTTCTCTAATACTAGGTGCTTTCAATCGTGAAAACTTAAGCCCCCTTTTTGATAATTATTAAAATCAAACGAATATATATTGTAAAATGCTTTAAAAGAAGCCTAGCATAATGCTTTTTTTATAAAGAAATTTTCGTGATAAATATTCGTGATATATAATTTAAACTCTTTCATTTTTTAGAACAGAAAAATAGGAATGCTATGACTCAGCTACGCAACAAGCAACGCCTAATTCGGCTTTTTAAATATTTATATCGTGAAACTGACGAGGATCATCCGGTCACTACCAACGAGTTGGTGGAGATTTTTACGGAGGCCAGCGCCAATGCAGCCCGGAAGACGGTGAAGGATGACATTGATGTGCTGGTAGCGGAAGGTTATGACATAGTAACCATCAAGAGTTATTACAATGCTTTTTTCATGGCCAGCCGTGAATTCGAGCTGCCGGAGCTGAAGCTGCTCATCGATGCGGTTTCTTCTTCCCGTTTCATTTCCAAGGCGAAGTGCGACCAACTGATTTGGAAACTCAGTCACCTGACCAGTAAGTATGAGGCTGAGAAGCTGGTGCGCCATCTATACACTGCCGGCAGAATGGACTCCGAGAACGGTAACATTTATTATGACGTGGATCTCCTGACGGATGCCATTAACAGTGATCAGAAAGTGACTTTTCAGTATCTGGACTACACCATTGATAAGCATCGGATCCTGAAACACGACGGGGAAATCTATGTGGTAAGCCCCTATGCCTTGCTCTGGGATGACAACCATTATTACATGGTGGGATATCTGGACAAGAGAGCCGAGGTGAATGTTTTCCGGGTGGACCGGCTCACGAATCTGAATCGCAGAAGTGAACCGGCAGTGATCCAGCCGAAGGACTT
>CACXES010000043.1 GCA_902766745.1 uncultured Ruminococcus sp. | reverse complement strand
TGTGGTCGAGTTTTTGCTTCCGTGATGTCCGACTTTCAGCACTGTTGCCGACAGGTCATATCCGGCATTTAATATTTCCTGTTCTTCCTCACGCTCCGCATCGCCCGTAAAAAGAAAAGAAGTATCGCCGTATATAATTTTCATTACGACAGAGCCGTTGTTGCGGTCGCTTTTGCTTTCCGTTATCGGACCGTAAAATTCTATTTTGCTGCTGCCGAAATCAAGGCTTTCTCCCGGCTTGGGGTGAGTTATTGTCAAGCCCTGTTCGGCGGTTTTGTTTTTCAGACTTTCATAAGAGCGTGTATCGGCTTCAGTTTCCGGCGCGAACACATTTCCGACCTTCATTTTGGCAAGCGGAGCTGAAAGTCCGCCGATATGGTCATCATCTGCGTGCGATGCGACAATATAATCGAGATAATCAATGTTTAAGTTTTTGAGATAGGTATAAATAATACTGCTGGCGTGCGGCTTTCCGCCGTCAATAAGCATTGTTTTATCATCGCAGAGTACAAGTGCCGCATCGCCTTGTCCGACATCAATATAATGTACCGCAAAGCTATGTTCGGAATAATCGGTCGTATCTTTGGGTGTTATTGTTTTCGTGACACTTTCTGTCTGTGCCGTGCCGTTAGTTTCTTTGGTTATCTGTGTACCCTCATTTGTGCAAGAGCATATACAAAACAACATACAAATACACAAAAGTACAGATATAATGCGAGATCCGTTTTTCATTTTTTGTAATCGTTTTTTAGTTTCCACATAGAAAACTCCTTTCTCCGTCAAATGTTTAATTACTGCGATTTTTGGACAAAATAAAAAATCGTAAAACAAATAGTTAAACGATTTGCACTCTGATTTATTCGATTTTACAAGCCTTTATAAATTTTTGACGGCTTATTAAGACGGATTATACATTTTTCCCAGCCGTTCCATTTCTTTTGCTTTATGCTCTGGCAGAGAGTGAGCATAGATATTCAGCGTAACTGTCGGAGATGCGTGTCCGAGTATTTCCGAAAGCGTCTTTATATCCATTCCGATTTCCAACGCTCTCGTAGCAAAAGTATGCCTGGTCGTATGAAATTTAACATCACGGATACCGATTTCCTTTAATATTGCTTTGTATCTTCGAGCGTAAACAGTCGGCTCAATAAATTTTCCTTTACGGTTAATCAAAAAACCACCTCCGTGTTCAACCGCTTTGAGTTTTGCGGTTAAAAACTTCGGAAGTGGTATATCACGCACAGATGTGTCGCTTTTCGGTGGGGCAATCACTATTTCTGTTTTCTTTTTACCTTTATCGGATTTTATTCTGTAAAGCGTTTGCTTTATAGATATAACACCTCTTTTTAAGTCAATATTTTTCCATTCCAAAGAACATAATTCTCCAATTCTGATACCTGTGTAAAGGCAAATCAAAATCCCTATATCATTAGGATTATCCGAGCTTTCAATGTACTTTTCTATTGCTTTCTGTTCTTTTTTGCTGAACACGCTAACCTCTTTATTTTTCTGCTTTGGCAGCTTTATACGCTTGCATACGGTAGGCATTAAACCGTTATCGGCGGCAGTATCCAAACCGAGTTTTAACACGGTATATATCAGCTTAACCGTTGACGGTTCCCATTTTGCAACAAGACCGTTTACAAAGCCCTGCACCGTGAGTTTTGTAATATCGCACAGCCGCATATTTCCAAGCTCGGTGTTAATATGGTTTTCAACGAGCGAGGAATACACTGTATATGATGATTTTTTAATGTGCTTTTGTGTTGACAGCCACTTTTCAAACCAATCCTTCACAAACATTTCTGAGGGAGGTTTGTTTTGCCGCTGTTTAACCTTTGCTTTCGCTGTGAGCAGCTTCTCTTTTGCGTCTTTGTAGGTTTTCCCGTAAACATATCCGATAATGCCCTTACCCTGCAAATCGTAGTCTTTTATATATCGACCTTCGTATCTTCCGTCTTTTCTTTTGTAAATATTTTCGCCCTTGCGAGCCATAGAAAATCACTCCTTTAACATTAAATTTTTGACGGACAATTTTTATAAAATTCCGCAAAAATCTTGATTTTTTACACCAATTATGATATAATTGACTATGATAATTTTAACATTAACCGTCTGTTTAATAAATAGCTTAACCCTTTATTCTACAAGGGTTTGGGAGTATTTTAACAGATAAGTATTAAAACTATTTGTTACAAAACGAAAAGACAGCGAAAGGCATATAAAAATGCTCATCGCTGTCTTATG
>CACXES010000042.1 GCA_902766745.1 uncultured Ruminococcus sp. | reverse complement strand
CTCGGGCGAGCTTGCAATCTACGAAAGTGCGGAAAATATTAACATTGACGGTCAATCATATCGTTCGGCGGGCGCAAAGGCACTTGCGGCTTTTCCCGGCGGCGGTAATACTCAGATTATACGCTTCGGCTTAAATTCCGACAAAAAGATAAATGTAATCGATACCTATGAACCGGGAAACGAGACCCAAGACGCAACTCTTACAAGGATAAAAGACGGCTCCGCCTATTCTTCAAAATACAGCTTTAGAATAGGCAAGGACATAGTTGTATCCTCTGATACAAAATTCTTCTGCGTTCCTCAGGATGAAGATGTATTATCGGCAACAGCGGATAAGTTTTCAATCGTTAAGCAGAACAACTTTAATAATGCGGTGAACTTTAAATTCGAGGTTTACAAGGAAAAAGGTAAAAATGAATTTGCCGATGCGGTCGTATATCGTGTAAATCCGGATGATAGCGAGGAAAACGATTACCTTAATTCAAATATGTTTCTCGTCAGCGAGAATATTGAGGCGATAGATGATAACGGCGATGCGTACCGTCAGCTTAACGGTATGCTCAAGGGCAGAGATACAAGTCTTAAGGTATACGAGGATTCTCTTGATAAGACGAATATGAAGGTGGACGATATCGCCGAGGGAGACCTTATCCGTTACCGTACGGCGTATAACGGCAATGTTTCCGCGATAGAGGTGTTGTATGATTTTTCCGAGAATAAGCGTATAGGCTGGAAGAACGACAACGAAACAATGTCGTTGTTTGCAAGCAACTATAACTCAAACTTCCAAGTCTCTTTTGGATATGTAAGCGAAAAAGGAGATAATGTGGTCGGCTGGGGTTACAAATCGGGTGCAAATACGGACGAGAGAATAAATGCGTTATCAACCTCCATTACCTTTTACGATAAGGATAGCAGAGAAAGCAAAGTATATAAGGGCAGCATTAATGAAATAAAAGACTATAAAAGTGCAGGCGATGAATGTGATATGATTTTTGTACAGTTTAATCAAAGTTACATTCAGGCGGCGGTTGTTTACAAGAGATAACTAAATAACTCATAAAGGTCGGCGCACTATATGTAATATGTTAAAATATATAAATACTGCAAGGTAATCCGTAAAATCGGTAAATACTTTGCAGTATTTATAATATATTATTTGAGATGAACTCAAAAAACTACTATATTTATTATAAGAGGAGTCGAAATGAAAGAATATGATGTTTTGGTTGTTGGCGGAGGATTTTCGGGAACTGCGGCGGCAATACGTGCAGCGAGGGGCGGAGCCACTGTACTTCTTGTTGAACAAGCGAACTGCCTTGGCGGTGCAGCGACGAACAGTCTTGTAAATCCTTTTATGGAGTGGCATACAAAAATTGACGGAGTTGATTTCGCTCTGTGCCGCGGAATAAAGGTATAACAGTTGCAAATAAATCCGAGAATATGGTTTTAAAGGCGTTTACATGGGCAGAAATCCGGCACTCCTGATTCATAGAGAAAAAGCTCCTGCATAAGCACAGCTCTTCACACTTACGTTATGCGCTTATGAATTGCGCTCTAACAGTTTCTTGTTATCATGGCTATCAAAAACTGTTAAAAATTTATAATGCTTCGGAAATGGCAATTATTCAGTAGTCAGTATTTAAAATATTACAATAAATATTACAATAGAAATAAAATTCGATAAAAATATATGAAAAAAGATGCAATAAATTACATATGCTGTAAATTATGTTTCGGTTTTAAGGAAAGTAAAAAGCCTGCAAACGCTTGATATAAGCGGCGTTGCAGGCTTTTAATCTGGCAGGGGTAGTAAGACTTGAACTCACGGCACGCGGTTTTGGAGACCGCTGCTCTACCAACTGAGCTATACCCCTGTATCTTCACAGCTTTTAGATTATATCACGATTTGGTGATTTTGTCAAGTATTTTTTTCTATTTTACTTCAATAAAATAAATAAGTAAATTTGCAAAGTAAATGCAACAGTGCAATTTACAATTGCATTTTTTAAATTGCAATATAAAATGTCCGCAAATATTAAGCGACTTTTAATTGACTTTTTAACATATTCGAAGACATACCTACCCAATCTCTTTCAAATGAGCAGCTCGTGTGGTTGATGCAGGGATTATTAATATATCGGTTTTTCTGCGGCGGCGGAACACCTTGCAATTTATATCGCCTCCGCCGTCCTCATCTAATCTTTTCTTTTTTAATCAAATCTTTTTTAATTTTTTCTCGTCTAATCTAATCTATTCTGTTCTGTGTATCCGGAATGGATACACGAAATGTACAAGCCTTACTCCGCATAATTATACGCTTTATCGGAAGTTAGGTTATATATTGTTCAAGTTACTTGTTTTTCGAGGCTGCTTTGCCCCGTACGACAGCTCAATGTAGGTAGCTGTGACTACTGTCGCCGATATAAATGCTGTCAGTACATCCGATACAGGCATGGAATAAAGTACGCCATCCAGTCCGAAATATATCGGCAGAATAACGGCAAAACCAACACCGAAAACAATTTCTCTTACCATGGACAGTACGGTTGACGCTACCGCCTTTCCCATTGCCTGCAGGAATATAAATGCCGCCTTATTTACGCATGCGAAAATTATCATGCAGAGATAGGTTCTGAACGCCTTGGCCGCAAATTCCGTATAATACACACTCTCGTTTGCTGCGCCGAAAATGTTTATCATCTGCACCGGAAATATCTCAACTATGGCAAACGCTGCCGCACCGACCGCCGCTTCCGCAATCAGCAATCTTGTGAACAAATTCCTTACCCGGACGTTCTGTCTTGCCCCCATATTAAAGCCGACAATCGGGATGCATCCGGCAGCCATTCCGACAACTATGGAAATCACAATCTGGAATACCTTCATAACAATCCCCACAACTGCCATCGGAATCTGTGCGTACTGCTTCTGCCCGAAGACAGCGTCCATAGCTCCGTACTTTCTTACCATGTTATTTATGGCCGCCATAGCGGCAACAAGCGAAACCTGCGACAGAAAGCTGCATATTCCGAGGACAAGCGTCTTGCCGATAATTTTTGCGTTTAACACAAAATCCTTTTTAGAAGGCATTACTGTTTTTGTATTGAATAAGTACCATACAGCGAGGCCGGTAGTTATTATCTGACCGATAACCGTTGCAACGGCTGCGCCTGCCATGCCCCATCTGAAAACAAAAATAAAGATTGGGTCAAAAATGATATTTGTTACCGCTCCGGCTACGGTTGAAATCATCGCAAACCTCGGACTTCCGTCCGCGCGGATGACAGGGTTCATCGCTTGACCGAACATATAGAACGGAATGCCGAGTGTTATCCAAAAAAAGTATTCCTTTGAATGAGCATATGTCTCCGAATTTACCGTTCCCCCGAAAAGCTCGATAATCGGATTCGCAAAAGCAAGATAAATCAGCGTCAGAGCCACACTTAACACAATTATAAGTACGATAGAATTACCTACACTTTTGTCCGCCGCCTCTCTGTTATCGCCGCCGAGGCTCAGACTTGCAAAGGCACAGCAGCCGTCCCCAACCATAACCGATATAGCAAGAGCAATGACCGTGAGCGGAAAAACAACGGTGTTTGCCGCATTTCCATATGAACCCAAATAGTCCGCATTTGCAATAAATATTTGATCGACAATGTTATAAAGTGCAGCGACCAGCAGCGAAATTATACAGGGAACCGCATATTTTCCCATTAGCCTGCCCAATTTCTCCGATGCGAGAAAGCATTGATTTTTCTGTTCCATTTTTAACCTTACCTCCGTTTTGAATTAAAAGAAACGCAGCACCGCCGACAACGGCAAATTTTTTTTCGATACGGCGGCTTACTTTTATAAAATCAAAAAAGCGCAAGCCACGGGTATTATCCGGACTTACGCTTTTCGCTGCGCGATATATGTTAATTATACAACCTTTCCGCAAAGGTTTCAAGCGGTAAAAAATTAAAAAATAAATTTTTTATGTGTATCAAAAAATGTGCAGTTTGTCAAAAGCTTCGCAGATAAATAATGTTGCGGTCGGCACTGTATAAATACTTCAAAAAATATGATTTGCGTAGAAAAAAGGCTTTTCGGGCATAAAAAAACGATAGGCTATCTATTAAAACCTACCGTTTTCCTGGCGTGCCAGAGAAGATTCGAACTCCCGACCTTCTGATCCGTAGTCAGACGCTCTATCCAGCTGAGCTACTGGCACATAGCTTGAATTTTAATTCCACAATTTTGTGAACCTGTATATTATAGCACGTTTCTTCAAAAAAATCAAGTCTTTTTTCAAAATTTTTTTATTTTTTTATTCCAACTGAAATTTACTGAAATTCCGAACCGCAGCCCGCCGTATAAGAGGCGGTTAGTGCAATGTATGGCAATGCGGAATTTGTACAAATTTCGCATTGCTGTTCCGAGGAATTACACTCCGTTCAGCCCTAAGGCATAGTTGCCTTATTTCACGATGCACCTCGCCGAAGGCTGCTTTGTCAAATATACCGCTCCGTATTTTTCGACGCTCCGCACTGCCGCTTCTGCCGTTTCCGTATCCTCAAAAACTCCGAAAACCGACGTTCCGCTGCCGCTCATAAGGGCAAGTCTTGCGCCGCTGTCGTTCAACGCCTGCTTTATGGTTAAAACCACGGGTACAGCCCTCGCCGTGACACTTTCCATTATATTCCCGGCAGAAGCAAAAACTGCCTCTAAATCTCCGTTTTTTATTGCCTCCGCTACCTTTTTGACCGACAATTCCTCGCTCCGCTTCGTCAAATCCAAGTTGTTGTAAACATATGCGGTAGAAATCGACTCCTCCGGCTTTACAATAACATATATCAAGCCCTCAACAGCCGGCAGCGGCGTGAGAATTTCACCTATCCCCTCACCTAAGGCGCAGCCGCCGAGGATACAGAACGGAACATCCGCCCCAAGGCTTGCCCCGAGGCGCATCAGCTGCTCAGTGTTCAGCGGCTCTCCGAGTAATGTGTTAATCCCCTTAAGCACCGCCGCCGCATCCGCACTTCCGCCGCCGAGCCCGGCTCCGTGAGGAATATTCTTTTCAAGAGTAATCTCCGCTCCGAAATTACTTTTTACTTTATCAAGAATCATTTCCGCCGCCCGATAGGCAATGTTTCCGACGTCACTCGGCAGAGAGGGGTCGCTGCAGCTAAGCTTTATTCCGCCGCAATCCGACAGGCGCATGGTCACAACATCGTGAAGCTCTGTTTCGCTATATATCAATTCCACCTCGTGATAGCCGTCGCTGCGGCGACGCAGAACGTCCAATGACAAATTTATCTTTGCGTTGGCATTGAGAACAATTTCATCTCGGTTCATATCCATACCTCCGAATATAGACAGCGGCACGGTTTTTGCTATACCGTGCCGCTGAAATTTCAAGCTACTCGACGTCCTGTTCTGCGACAGCTTCCTGCTTATCGCAGTCAGCCGTATCTCCCTCAAAATTATCCGTAAACAAAGCGTCAAATTCCTCGCCTTCGATCTTCTCCTTTTCAAGCAGCAGCTCCGCAACCTGCCTGAGCTTTTCGCTGTTCTCATTGAGAATATCCGTACAGCGTTTATAACAGCTGTCGATAATACTGTGTATCTCGTCGTCGATTACCGCCGCTGTTTCCTGGCTGTAGTCAACCGTGTGACCGTAATCCAAGCCTATGAACACCTCGTTGTTCTGATCGCCGAAGGTTCTCGCACCCAGCCTCTCGCTCATTCCGTACTTGGTAACCATTGACTTTGCAATATTGGTTGCTCGCTCAATATCATTGGATGCGCCGGTGCTTATATCGCCGAGGAAAAGCTGCTCGGCAACACGTCCGCCGAGAAGAGAAACGATCTCCTCCATCATCTCAAGCTTAGAATTAAAGAAGGTATCCTCCTTAGGCAGAGAAAGGGTGTATCCGCCGGCTCTTCCCCTCGGAATAATCGATACCTGATGAACCCTGTCCTGAGTCGGCAGCATCTTCGAAACCACAGCATGACCCGCCTCGTGAAAAGCGGTCAGTCTCCGCTCACGCTCAGTAATCTTTCTCGACTTCTTCTCGGGGCCTGCCACAACCTTCATTATAGAATCCTCTATATCGAACATGGTGATCTCCCTCTCACCGCGGCGTGCCGCCGCCAGTGCCGCTTCGTTCATGAGGTTTTCCAGATCGGCACCGGAAAAGCCTATTGTCGTTTTGGCAATTACAGACAAATCCACGTCAGAGGCGAGCGGTTTACCCTTTGAATGAACCTTTAGGATTTCCTCTCTGCCGATTACATCGGGAGCGTCCACCACAATCTGCCTGTCAAATCTGCCCGGTCGAAGCAATGCCGGGTCGAGTATATCCGGGCGGTTTGTGGCGGCAATGATAATTACCCCTTCGTTTGCGCCGAAGCCGTCCATCTCGACCAGAAGCTGATTTAGGGTCTGCTCTCTCTCGTCGTGGCCGCCGCCGAGGCCTGCACCCCTGTGGCGTCCCACCGCATCAATCTCATCGATGAATATAATACAGGGCGAATTCTTCTTCGCATTGTCGAAGAGGTCGCGCACACGAGATGCGCCGACACCCACAAACATCTCTACAAAGTCCGAACCCGAAATCGAGAAAAACGGAACACCTGCCTCACCGGCAACAGCCTTTGCCAGCAGAGTTTTACCCGTTCCGGGAGGTCCCACAAGGAGCACACCCTTGGGTATCCTTGCGCCGAGACGGCGGAACTTATCCGGCGTTTTCAGAAAATCGACAATTTCGGCAAGCTCTGCCTTTTCCTCATCGGCACCGGCAACATCGTCAAAGGTCTTGTTGGTCTTACCCTCTGTTGCAATCTTCGCCTTGCTCTTTCCGAAGTTCATCATTCCCCCCGTGCTGCCTCCGCCGCCTGCCTGGCGCATAAAGCCAAACCAGAACACGAGCATAATAATCAGCAGTCCGATGGAGGGCAGCAGCGTCAGCCACCATGGCGGACTGTAAGGCAGGGGTGTTTCCACCTTGAGCTTTCCCTCACTGATCTGATCCTGCATCGCAGCACCGGCATCCTCCTTGAGAGTGTAATATCCCGGAATCTCAACCTCCATTGTGGTTCCGTCGTTTAGCTTGGCATTGGCTATATTATCGGTTATCGAAATCTCGTTGACCTGTCCCTGCTGAATTTTAATGATAAGATCGGAGTAAATGCTATTATCCTTCTCCGCAGGCTTTGAGGTAAGCGAGAATACTGCGATTATCACCGCAACCATGAGCAGGTAAATGCCAAGACCTTTAAATGATCGCTTCACTTCTTGTCCTCCTATATCCGTAATTTAAGTATTTCAATCTATAAAACAATACACATTAAAATATTATATCACACTATTTCCAAAAAAACAAGTCGAAAAATAAATATTTAACACAATGTTCAAAACTAATTTCTGCGGCTGTCAAGCATGTAGACCGTTTTTGTTAAAAATTATTCGATTTGGCTTGTGAATATGCGGCTTTGCGGTGCGGAACCGACCGATAAGCTCAAGCTTGAGGACGGCCGCTATATTAAAGCCGAATGCCTTCTGTATTCGGACGGGCTTATCCCGAAGTGCTGCTTGAAGACCTTGTAGAAGTGGGAGGGATTTTTATAGCCTGTTTCCGTTGAAATAGATTCGATGGAGCTGTTGGTGTTTGCAAGCAGTCGGGATGCCTCGTTCATTCTTATTTGCGTGATATATGAATGAAGGGTGCGGCCCGTATATTTTTTCATGAGTAAATTGACGTGGTACGGGTGGTAGTTTATAAGCTTGCCCAGCGCAGAGTTTGTTATTTCTCTGTTGTAGTTTGCGTGGATATAATCCAGTACGGGCAACAGAACCGAATCGTAAATTGAGCCTGCGGTAATGTAGCGAACAACGTTGAATATCAGCTTTTTCAAAAGAGCGTCCGACAATTCCTTTGAAAAGACAGAGGCGGACATAAAGGTGTTGATTATGCTCAGCACGCCTTCCTTATATATCTGAAAATTTTTGATGCAGACAGGGCTGTTAAGCTGACAAATATCGCTGAACGCCTCACACCTTATTATTGCTTGCTCGGAAGCATCCTCGGGCGGAATCAGACCCAGCGGCTCGGTTATATGACTGAAATCCTGGGTGTAGTCAAAGTTGATAATTGCAAGCTGAATATTATTGGTTTTTGAAAAATTCCAGCAATATTCGGTTTCGCTTTTCCACAGGGCGAAAAAATCGTTCTCAAAGCTGAATACCTTGTTTTCCACGGTGAGAGTGCCGCTTCCGGATATTACATAAAACAGCCTGCAATCGGAATTTACCACTGACTTGTTCAGAGGTGTTTTTTTCAGGATAAAAGCTCGTCTTATAAAAGGGTTTATATCTCTTGCAATCAAAGCGTATTTCTCCTTTAAAATATTTGTTTTTGAAAGATTTATATTCTTTTTTGCTATTGATTATACATCATCCATATGATAAAGTCAATATATTATTATAATATGGAGGTACAGCTATGTTAACAAGTAGCATGATAAAGGAAGCCGCTTTGGCTGCCGGTGCGGACCTTTGCGGAATCGGTTCGATGGATCGTTTTGACAACACACCCGATTATTTCAATCCGCAGTTTCTGTTCCCCGAGGCGAAAAGCGTAATCTGTCTTGCGTTTCGTATTCCGAGAGGAGTGCAAAGAGGAATCGAAGAGGGCACACAGTTTTTTCAGTATCCGTCAATGGCATACGGCGGAACAAATCAGATGTTCGGGCCGGCGGTTCTGTACGAGCTTGGACGAATGATAGAGGATGAGGGCTACGAGGCGTTTGTGTACAGAAACACCGGCGCAAGAAGCATTGTTTCGGATATGGACGGAAAGCTCGGACAAACATATTCACCCGAGGAAAAGGCGTTCAGCATGGATTCGTCCGGAAACGGTATAACGGGCGACAGGCGAACCATGCCGCATACGCGCCCTTCGAGAGAGGGAAATATCCCTCCGGATTTGTTCATTCACTTCAGGCTTTGTGCGGTTGCCTGCGGCATAGGCGAAATCGGCTGGAGCAAGATGCTGCTGACTCCGGAGTTCGGGCCTATGCAGAGAGTTGTTTTTCTGTTTACGGACGCAGAGCTGGAGCCGGATCCGCTGTATAACGGACCTAAGCTTTGCAGAATGTGCCTGAAGTGTGCGAGAGAGTGTCCCGGCGGATGCATAAGCACGGATAAAACAAAAAGCATCACCGTCAATGTCGGCGGAAAGGAATGTACTTGGGGCGAGATTGACGTTTGGCGCTGCAACACATATTACACAGCCGGAGGAAAAGCCTACAATCCCTTTGTGCCGGCGCAGGTTTTCGATGATAATGCTGATTTTCTTGAAAGCACAACGGAGATGACGCCGGAGAATGAGATTGCGGCGGCGAGAGCGTTCGAGGCATACACGCCTTCGTGGGTCGGCTATGCCATGGCAAAGTGCGGAGGATGTATAAGAGCGTGTGTCAGTGTATTGGAGAGACCGGGCGGATGCATGGAGGGCAGATTTAAGGAGCCTCTTCGTACGGGAAAGCCGTGGAAGCTTGACAGATAGGAGGAAAATGAGATGGCTGTAAACAGTAAATATATAAAAGAAAAGGCGTATGAATACGGTGCGGCGGTATGCGGAATTGCCGGAATAGACAGGTTTGCCGATGAGACACCGATGCGTAACCCGAAATCGGTTTGTCCCAAGGCAAAATCGGTCATAGGCTTCGGCTTCTATGTGCCGAGCGGATTTTACCGTGCCATGGAAAATAAAAATCAGAGCTACCTTTACACCTCTGTCGGGGTAAAGTACATAGACGAAGAGCTGTCGACCATATTCCTCTGCAAAATGGCAAGCCTTATCGAAAACGAGGGCTATGATGCGTGTCTGCAGAGAAGTGTTCCCAATATGAAAATAAAGGGGGATAAGACCGCAAATCCCGAGATTACGGATGTGTATGAGATTACCTGTGCACAGCCGGTTGCGCCGGACAGACCTGCGCCGGAGGTAATAATAGATTATAATAAGGCGGCGGTATTGTGCGGTATGGGTACGCCGGGAATAAACGGAAAGGTTATAAATCCCAAGTACGGCCCGTGCATGAGATATGTGTTCATTATTACCGATATGGAGCTTGAAGAGGACGAGCTTTTGACACAGGAAATGTGTGACGGCTGCGGAGAGTGCATAAAGGCGTGTCCCGGACACGCCGTGTCGGAGCAGGGCGTTGATACATGGCAGTGTGCCGTATATTATAAGGGTGCCCATAAGTCGAATCCGTTTATGACTGACGACTTCCTCAAGGACGACCCGGAAAGAGAAGCTGTCATAAACGGCGACAAGCATTTCGATATGAACGAGGCAAAGGAGATAATCGGCAAAATTGATTTTCTGCCTATGTTTAACGGGTATTTTCCGTGTCTTTGCGGAAAGGGCTGTGAGTATGCGTGCTTTAAGCATTTAAAGGAGATTGGTAAAATATGATTAAGCGAATCAATGAACTTAAGAAAATGTCATTAGGTCCCGACATAATAGGTGTTGCGCCTGCAAGCCGTTTTGATAAGGAGGATCCGATTTTTAAAATACTTCCGGAAACAAGGTCGGTTATCTGCCTTGCTTACAGAGTCCTGCGCGGAACTCACCGCGGTATAGAGGAGGGTACCTCATACCACCATTTTACGACAATGGCGATTGAGGTTCTGGACGAAACCGTTATGCCCATGATGATGCTACGCTGTGCGCGAATTATTGAAGAGGAGGGGTATACGGCACTTCCGCAGAGGAGGTCACAGCAGATTATGCAAGAGACGGACAGCACAAACCCCGAAATGCTTTATAACAAGATTTACCGCGGCATATGGAATGAGTATCAGATGGATTTTGAGGCGAGTGCCGCAAAGTGCGGAGTAGGCGAGATAGGCATGAGCGGAAGTCTGCTGACGGAGGACTTCGGCCCGCTTCAGAGATACTGTTTCGTTTTAACGGATGCCGAAATCGAGCCGACGGAGGAATTTAAGCCTCATATATGCGACGGCTGCGGCGAATGTGCAAAGGCTTGCCCCGGTCATGCAATCCATGACGGAATAAAAGAGCCGTGGCAGTGTGCGGCTTATTATGCAGGCGCAAATATGTCCAAAAATCCGTTTATGTCTACCCATGCACTCCCCGACAGAGAGGACAGGCTTGAAATCCTGAAGGGCGAAAAGCAGCTTACGGCAGAGGATGCAAGGGATGTAATAAATAATATCTCGTATTATCCGCCGATAATGCACAGCTATATATCCTCAATCTGCGGAAAGGCGTGCGACAGAGCCTGCTATATCCACCTTGAGGAGAAGGGCGTTTTGAAAAAGCGTTTCAAGGAGAAGTTCAGAAAACGCGAAGAATGGACGCTGGATGTTAAATAAATGGGATTTGCAAAGCTGTATATAGAGCCGACGTCGGCGTGCAACTTAAATTGCAGTATGTGCTTCCGCAAAAACTGGATTGATGAGAAAATCGGGTTTATGACGGATGCAACCTTTGATCGTGTGATAAAGGGTATATCCGATGCAGAGTCATTGGAGAGCGTAATGTTCGGAGGAATGGGCGAACCGCTGCTTCACGGGAAAATCGCCGAAATGATTCGCTCGTTCTCCGTTCGCAAAATTAAGACTGAGCTTATCACCAACGCCACAATGCTGACAATGCAGACGGCGGACAGACTTGCGGAGGCAGGGATTGATACTCTTTGGGTTTCCGTGGACGGATTTGAACGCAGTGCGTATGAGAAGATACAAAAGGGCTCAGACTTTGATTTGATTGTTAATAATATTAAATATTTTAATAAGGTCAGAGGCGGCTGCAAAACGGGTATGTCCTTTGTAATCATGGACAATAATATTGATGAGCTTGTCAAGATAAACGAATTTGCGGACGATCTTTCGTTTGATTTTATAAATCTGAGCTATGCCGTGCCGTCGGCGCCCTTGAAAATAACCGACTCCTGTTATGATACGGGCTTTTGCACGGGTAAAAATAAGCGTGTTGATTTCAGCACGTTTCATTTCCGCAGGCTGAATTACTGTCCCTTTGCGGAGGGGGATAACTGCTTTGTAAAGTGGAACGGAGATGTGACGGCGTGTATGCAGCTTCTGCACAGCTCGTACTCGTATTTATACGAGGAAAAGCGGAAAATCACGGCGAAAAGCTTCGGCAATGTCAATCGGGAAAGCCTGAATGACATATGGGAGAGCGGAGAATTTACTCGGTTCAGAGAAAGAGTGAAGATGTTTGAATTTCCCGATTGTACGGTGTGCGACGGCTGTGATGACAGACTGGAGAACAGGGCGGATTGTATGTATAATGAATTTCCCACCTGCGGTGCATGCCTGTGGGCGCAGGGAGTGGGCAGATGCCCGTAATGCGGAGAAAGTCAAATACTGAAAATATCAGATAAACCAACAGAGCCGAGATTCGGAAAGCAATAAATCCAACGACTGCCGCGGGGCTATGATTAAAAGCTCTGCGGCAGTCGCTTTATATTATTTTACATATTATAAATCGGTTTTGTCTGAAATCGGCAACAGCGGCAAGTGAAGTACGGCTTCGTCTAAGCCGTCCGCTTTTGCGTATACCTTTAAATCACCGGCAGTGGTGCCAACTCTGACCGCAACAGTAATTCTGCCTGCTCTCATCCTTCTCTCTGTAATATGCGGAGGAACGTGATCCGTTATATCGGAGCCGGTACCCGCAACAGAGCCGAGACTGTTTGTGTTAAAGCTTACATACGGGGCGGCATCGGGAACCTCTCTGCCGTCCGCATCTGTGCAATAGCAGCTTATGACTGCGATGTCAACGCCGTTTGCCTCTGAAATTCGATTTTCAAGCTTTAAGGCAAGGCGCTCCGCCTTTCCCGTGGTAACCTGCGTATTGCTGCACATAAGCTTGCCTTCCCGAAATGCGTCAACTCGGAGCTCGCCCGGTTCATATACAACCTCCCATTCGCCGTGACCGTACTTTTCGATTGCCTGTCTGCCGAGGCTTCTGCCGTTTAAAAACAGCTCCGCTTCGTCACAGTTGGTATATGCAACTACCTTTATTATCTCGCCCTCGCGGCCTTTAAAATTCCAGTGGGGCAAAAGATGAATCATAGGCTTATCGAGCCAGTGACTTTGGTTTTGATAAAAAGCATCCTTCTTCTGGAGATATAAGTCAATCGCACCGGATTGCGAACACAGACGCGGCCACGCTGCCTCGCCTCGGTGCTCAAAAGCAATCCACTGATACTCTCCGAGAACCCACGGCCGTTCGGATAAGAATTTCCACGTTTTTTCTCTGCCGAGGAACCAGCTGTCAGTGTCCTTGTCGTATGCGGAAAGAAAGCCCTTTTCCGCACAGTCATCATTGTACCAGCCACGGGTCGTTCCGGTTGCACAGCACTCCGATGCAAAAATGCACTTTTCCGGATACTTTTCATGTATTTTCTCGTATTTGTCCGTATTATAATTTACGCCGATTGCGTCCAGCTCATCGTATACGGTGGCTTCGTCCGGAGAGTGTGAAACGGCAGTCATGACAACTCGTTTGTTATCCAGACTGCGGATTTTTGCCATCATACTTTTGCAAATCCTGCGTCCCTCCTCGGTTACATGGTGCGGCTCTTCGTTGCCTATCGACCAAAAGAGTACGGACGGACGGTTTCTGTCCCGTTTCACAAGCATTTCAAGCTGACTCATCTCCTCCTCGGCGGACGAGAACCAGCGCGCCTCATCCATAACGACAAGACCCATCCTGTCAATGGCGTCCATGGTTGCCTCCGAGTGCGGATAATGACTTGTGCGATAGGCGTTGGCGCCCATCTCTTTAATCATTTCTATCTTGTATTCCGCAATGTTATCGGGTACGGCCTTGCCGGTAAGTCCGAAATCCTGATGCGCACATACGCCCTTGAGCTTTATATGCCTGCCGTTTAAAAACAGCCCTTCCACAGGGTCGAGGCGGAAGGTTCTGAAGCCGGTATGCGTTATGTTTCTGTCAGCTTCTTCTCCGTTTATAATCAGCTTTGTATCCACGGTATAAAGATATGGATTTTCAACGTCCCACAAAATCGGATTTTGTGCGGTCATTGAATATTTTACGGTGGCACGACCGCGCGCAGGTATGCTTGCCGTCCCCGAGGCTTCGGCAAGCACCCTTTTGTCCTCGCCGTAGAATGAGGTAACGGCAGTCACCTCCGCCTCCTCAAGCCCGGTGTTAATCACTGTCGTTTCGGCATCAATATCCCATATTCCGTCGCCGCGTTCAACCGGCATGGCATATACGCCCCATAAGTCAATCGCCACAGGCTCGGTCTTGACAAGCCGGACATGGCGGTATATGCCTGCACCCTGGTACCACCATCCCTCAAATTCATCGGAGGTCACATAGACCGCAATCACATTTTCGTTTTCCTTGCCCTCGCCGAATTTCACAAAATCCGAAATATCGATTTCAAAGCTGTTGTATCCGCAGAAATTGTGCTTTACCACACAGCCGTTCAGGTAAACGGTACAGCAGGTAGCAACAGCCTCAAAAAATAATGTAATGCGCTTACCCATATCATCTTCGTCCAGGTTGAAATTTTTTCTGTACCATGCGTTTCCGTAATCGTTTCCGTAATCAAAGAAGCCGAGAGCATTGTTGTTTTTTTCGCTCGGCGTCTGCCTTATTATGTAATCATGCGGCAGGTCAACCCATTCCCATCGGTCAGTGTTTAGCTCACCCTCGGATACATAATTATCCGGTGTACTGTTAAACACCCGTGCTGCGGGGCCGTGCCGCTTTCGCTCAGTCTTTGCCTGGCTGTAGACAGGCCCTTTCCATTTCGGAAACGGATTTTCGATGTCGCCCAAGTGAAACATCCACTTTTCGTCAAATAAGATTTCCTCTCGCATTTGCACACCCTCCATTATATTTTTGCGTTTGAATCGCACTTGGATTAATATACCACGATAATTGCATAAAGTCAAGGCTTTTTTTGCATCTTACAACGGTCAATCCTGCAACGGTTTGTAATTGGTTTGTAATTTCTATTTATAATCGCCCAGAAAATCCTTGTTTATCTCGAACAGCTCGTCACACATATTTTTGATTTCATCCAAGGAGCATACTGCGGAAGACAGCGGATCGTTGTAAACGGCGTAATATACCAACTCTTTACTCTTTTTCATTGCGGCTTCTATGGTCAAATTTTCAATCCGCGCGGTGGTATTTACAAGTACCGCCAAATGCTCGGGCAGATTCCCTGCGATTGTTGTCTTAAAGCCCATTCTGTCCGCAACAACAGGAACCTCGACACACGCATCATAAGGCAAATTGGGGATAGAACCGTGGTTTAAAACATTTCCGTTAAAAATAAACGGCTTTCCGTCGCCGAACCTTGCATTGAAAATGTCTGCCGCATATTCATGGCTTTTGTTCGTATCGACTTCCTTTTCCATCCATTCTTCATACTGCTTTGCCGGGTTCACCTTTCTGTCCAGTCTCAAATTCAATAACAAAGCATGCGCCCAAACCGCAAATAGGATGGACAAGAGACTGCGGAATGGCGGCGACCTGTATCGACAACGATTATGTACATATTCTTAAGAGGCGGATTTTGGATATACGCCCCATGCATCTTTCGGAATTATACAGGTTGCAGATTTTGAACGGAGCTTTGAAGTATTTGGTATTCAAAAGGAGTACCGGAGGGGAATAGAATTCGGCGCTGACATTATAATCATGTTCTTCGGTGCAAATGTACACAAGGATTCTCTGAGGGAGGAAGTTATAATCTTATCGTCACGGAACATAATAAAAATTCTTTTTGCTTTTATACATCAATATATTTTTCTAAAAATTAAAGAAATTTCAAAAAAAATTCAAGTGACTAAATTTTTGTCCGGAATTATAATTTAAGTATATTTAGGTATATCGGTAGATTATCGTGTAAGAGGAGGTCCATATGAGAATAAAGAGGATTTGTATTTGCTTATTGATTGTATGTCAGGTGCTGTGCTGCGCAGCGTCAGCCGCGGATATGGGAATTTTGATTAAAGACGGTGACTTTGAAAACGGCATAGACGGATTTGGGATAGCATACAGCGGACGCAGCGATACTTCGCTTCCGTATATCTTTCCGGACTCTGATATGACGTCCTCCGGAGACGGATCGCTGAGGTTTGTTTCCTCCGAAGCCTTGCCGGAGAAGGAGAGCGTGTCGCCGCAGAGCTTGGGCTTTGCGTATCAGGGAATATATAACACCGACTATATTTCGGTTGAAAGCGGATGCAGCTACACGGTATCGGCTGATTTCTATACCGAGAGTGACGGCGTAAAGCTGCGCTTTGTCGAAATGGACGGAAACAAAGCGGTTGCGGCATCGCCGGAGGTAACGCTTGCCGCCGGCACATGGCAGACGGAAACCTATAAGTGGGTGGCTGACAGGACAACCGACAGGAACAGAGTCAGAACAGTATTTTACAATATAAAAAAGAATGATTCGATATATATTGATAACTTTGCTTACAGAGGGGAATTTATATCAGACTCCTCATGGAAAGCCGACGGAAACGGAACGATTTCGGAAGATGCGCAGGGCATTTCGTACACGGCATCGGCAAGCAGCTTCAAGGATTATTGCGGTATTTATACAGGTGTGGATAAAAGCAGCTTGGACCCGGGTAAAAGATATGTGCTGCATGGATACATAGGTACGGATATGAAGGAGGCCGCGCTGTATATCAGTGCGGATAACATAGGTAATTGTTTTTCCGAATATCAGATTACGGCGGAGGACAGAGCATATGCAGCCTTGGAATTTGACCCATCAGAGTGTGCGGAGGACAGGATAAAATTCAGCGTTACGGCAACCGGAACAGCCGAAGCGGCAGAGGGAAAGGTTTTCTTCACCGATTTAAAGATAAGCGAAGCGGATTCGTTAATGAAGATTGAGCAGAAGAATAATAAGCTTCATGTTACGGGAAGGCTTCGCAAGGGAAACGAGAACAGGGAATTGACGGTAAATGTCACGGAAACGGACGAATTTACGACAAGCTCCGACGCAGACGGAGGATACTCGTTCACCTGTGATTTGCCGGAGGTTCAGACGAGGAAGGATATTTTTGTTTATTTAAGCAATATAAACGGATATTCGGATTTCGGAAATGTCATTTGCGGATATACCACGGTATATAACGACAACTACAGAAATTCCATTGCAAAGAGTGCGGACGAAAAAACCTCGCTGAGTGGGATAAGCTCTGTTTTGACGGATGAGGTTTTAAGGAATACAGGGATTTCAAAAATCCGGAATTACCGTAGGGCGGACAAGGATTTTGTGCTGAATTACTTGCTTGACTGTGATATTTCCACCTACGAAAAGCTTGAGGATGCCGTAAATGTCGGAGCGATAATAAACGGACTTTCGGACAAGAGGATAAGCCTTATTACGGCACTTGATTGGTACGGAAAAGTGCTTAAAACGGATTCTGTGGCGGCGTATAAGAAAGAATACGAAGCGGCAGATAAAAAGACTCTTGAGGCTTTGTTTATGAAATGTAAAACGGAGATTAGCGATATAGAGGATTTGCACTATGTTATAACGGAGCTGTTGGTAAAGGAAAAGGCGAGAAAAGCGATAAATTACTCGGAAATTATGAGCTTTGCGGCGGAGTATGCCGAGGATTTGCGGCTTGATCTTTCGGCTTACAACGGCTTGAGCACAAGTAATAAGTACACCGTGGCAAACAGCTTTGCCGCATATTTAAAAGACGCCGACAGCTTCGGGACGCTTCAGGGCGTGCTTGACAGGCTTGTAGCGGAGGTTAAAAAGAACGGCGGTCAGAATACAGGCGGCGGCGGTTCCTCCGGCGGAGCGTCAGGCGGCAGCGGTTACGGAAATGTGGAGATTGAACCGATTGAACCGATTAAAACGGAGAATACGGACGAAAAACGCAGCTTTAACGATTTGGACGATTATGCGTGGGCGCAGGAGAGCATATACGCTTTGCTGGAAAGAGGAGTAATAAGCAGGAGCGGTGATAATATGTTCAGACCTGCGGACAATGTAACAAGAGCGGAATTTGCCAAAATGATTTCGCTAAGCTTCGGAATAACGGGAACAAAAACGGAATCGGTGTTCGATGATGTAAATTCTGATGATTGGTACTTTGAGTATGTAACGGCTATGTACGAAAATAATATAGTCAACGGAATATCGGCGAATTATTTCGGAGCGAACGAGCCGATTACACGCCAGGATATATGCACGATTTTAGGACGTATTATGGCGATTGACACAGATGCCGATATAAGCGGCTGCGGGCTTACGGATATAGATTCGGCATCGGATTATGCGAAGGCGGCGATTGCGGCAATGAGCGCAAAGGGATATGTGAACGGGTATGAGGACGGAAGCTTCAGACCGCACAATTACTCCGCCAGGGCGGAAGCGGCAAAAATGATTTACGGCGTCAGCGGCAAATAGAGCAAATAAATAGGTCGGCAGACAATATAAAAATAAATTTGTCTTTGCAGACGGAAAGGTATTGGAAACTATGATATTTGGTAAAAGAGTTTTATCTTTAAGTTTTGCGGTTTTGATTTTATTTACTGCTGTTCAGATTTCGTATGCGGAAGAGGAGTCGGCGGCAAATGCGGCAAATGCGGCAAACGAAGATCGCGATTATAAAGAAGAGTACGGATATAAAATAGAGGTCTTAAACGCCTTGGGCATCACCGATATACAGGTAAGCGGTTTTTCGCCGGCGGAATCGGTTACCCGTGAGATGTTTTCCAAGGGGATAGCGGCAATGATGGCAGAGGATGCTTCGGCAATGGGGATAGAGCCGACAGGCGATCTGGAAGCGGAAGACACAGGTATGCTCTACCTCAAATCTGTCGGGCTTATAAACGGCATGGAAGAAAATGTATTTGAACCGGACAGCAATATAACGCTTGAACAGGCGGTGAAAATTGCCGTTTCGGCACTCGGATTTGATGAAATTTCCGATTATAAGGGAGGGTATTCCTCGGGATATATGACGGAAGCCAAAAGAATCGGAGTGCTTGACGGAATTAATGCTTCGATGTCTGCGGAGCTTTGCATGGGAGATTATGTGAATATGCTGTACAATCTCCTTGATATCGATGTTTTGGAGCCGAAGAGCTTCGGCGGTGCCAATACATACTACAGAGCAGACGGAAATACACTCATTTCCGTCTACAGAAAGATAAGAAAAGGCGAGGGGATTGTGAATGCGAACAAGTATTCCGGCTTATACTCGGAGGGTGCTGCGACGCACGACGAAACGGTTGTAATATCCGGGGAATACTATCGCACGGGAGAGACAAAAGCGGAGGACTATATCGGCCTTCATACCGAGTTCTATTACTACGATTTGAAAAACGATATTGATAAAACGCTTTTATACATTGCGCCTACAAGGGTGAACAGAAGCCTTTTGATAAACAGCGGAGATTTAAGCTATGACGGCGGTGTCTACACATATACGGATGACAGCGGCGAACGCAAAAAAATCAAAATTCCGGTCAGTGCCGTAATAATGTACAATGATGTATTTCAGTCCACGCCCGACAAAGCAAAGCTTGTTCCGCAATACGGAAGCGTAGAATTTATCTCGAACAACGGCGACAGCTCGTATGAGGTTATAAAAATCCGTGATATAACCGTAACCGTTGTCTTGTCCGTCTCGTCGGACGGCACTGCTGTTTACGATAAATACAATTCGGACTGCAACATCGACCTTGAAGGCAAGGAATGCTCGGTGACCATGGCAAACGGTAAGGCGGGTACGGTTTTAAATATAAGCAAGGATGATGTTGTTGAAACCGTAAAGACGGAATGTGACGGACAGTCATACTACAGACTTAAAATCGTGACAGACAGCGTAACCGATACGATTCGGAGGATTGAGCCGGAGTCGATAACAAGGACGGATGCGGCGGGCTCGGTCAGTACGGTGTCGGTTGCCAAGGAGCTTTATTTAAGCGATAAAAAATATACGGTTTCAAGCCGCCTTAAGGAGCTTATACTAAGCGGAAAAATTGCGGCACCGACCGCAGGCAAGGCATATACGTTCCGTCTAAACAGCCTCGGTGAAATCACGGATATATCAGATAAACCGGAGAGAGCGTTCAGAATAGGATATTTCAAAAGAGCTGCGAAAAAGTCTGAGGCGTTTGACACCAAATATGTGATAAGGCTGTTGGATGAAAGCGGAGCGTGGGAGACCTACGAGCTTGCACAGAGAATAAAGCTGAACGGCGTTTCGGTTAAGACCGAGGATATAAGCGGCTTGGATGTGTACATCGGAAAGGTTTGCAAGTATGAGCTAAATGTTGCGGGAGAGGTCACGGCGCTATACTTCCCGTCCGAGACGGACGAAAATTTCAGAACCGTATACAGTATGAAGGACCCGTATTTCAGAAGGTATTACGGCAGCCCCGTATTCGGACCCAAAAGCGAGGATGACGGAGTAACCTGTTCCATCAAGTCGACGTCTGTGATATTTATTATTCCGAATTTCTCGGAGGCGAGCGTTGATGAGGATTTGTACGATTATCAGTATGCGGTTATTCCGTCAAGCAAGCTGCCGAATTATAACAGCTACGGCAATGTTGATATTTACAATACCGAGGGTGATATAGGTATCGGCGATGTTGCGGTGGTTAAGATGAAAACCCACGGATATGTGCTTAACGAAAATTCCACAAGACCGGTGCTTATAAATGATATAATCTCGGTCTGGGACGGAGGAGAAGTTAAGACCGAGGTAATTGCGCTTTCAAACGGAAATGAAATCAGGTTTTTTGTTGAGGATTTAAGGACGAACGGAGGCGACCTGCCATTCGGACCGGGGGATGTGGTGTTTTGCTTTGTTGCCAAGGACAGGACGCTGAGGCTTTATGATGATGCAAAATATTACCATATTTTGCTTGATTATGACGACACGAACCCGATATTTGCAAAGTCGTTTGACTGGAACGCAGGTGCGCCGATAGGCGTGTCGTACAGATCGTCCATGGCGGCAGATGTGAGAATAAGATACGGCTCGGTCTATAAGACGGACGGCGAGTATATGTGGCTGAATACATCTGCGGACCCGTCGGATACCTCGGCGGTTGAGGCGACATTGTGTACTTCGGCAAGGATATATGTGTACGATAAAGAGAAAAAGCAGTACACAGTCGGCCGTGCTGCTGACATTGTGGGATATACGTCGGACAGGGCTGACTTCTCAAAGGCTGTTGTCGTTTACAGCGACAGTTATGCGGAGATAGTTGTATATTAACTGCGAATGGAGCTTGTTGATATGATTGAGGTGAAATGCGTTACAAAAAAATACGGAAAAATAACGGCACTGAAGGATTTTTCGTTTTCACTCGAGAGCGGCGATATAGTAGGATTTATCGGGCCGAACGGAGCGGGAAAGTCAACCATGATGAAGATAATGACGGGCTGCCTTGCGCCTACTGAGGGAAGTGTTACGGTCAACGGGTTTGATATTATTGACGATCCGATAAAGGCAAAGAAAAATATAGGCTATCTTCCGGAGAAGCCGCCGCTTTACCCGAGGTTCACCGTTTCGGAGTACCTGAACACAATCTTTGATATAAAGCAGCTTAAGGTCAACAGGAAGGAACGGATAGGCGAGGTGATTGAGCTTACCGGTCTTTCCGGGGTTGCGAAAAGAAGGATAGGAAATCTTTCAAACGGATACTGCCAAAGAGTAGGACTGGCGCAGGCAATTCTATCGTATCCTCCGTTTTTGGTGCTTGACGAGCCGACAAGCGGACTTGACCCGGCGCAGAAACGCGATATGCTTATGCTTGTAAAAAAATTAAGCAAAACCGGCGGAATAATTTTAAGCTCGCATATTTTATCCGAAATTGATTCCGTTTGCAATAAAATCCTGATGATAAACAAGGGCAGTCTTGTAAGCTTTGGCGATAAGGATGAGCTTGGGTTAAAAAAGAACGACGACAGGCAGAAGCTTGCCTTAAAGTACGTTGTTTCGGGGGAAAGGACTGCGGTGCTCGGAGCGCTTTCCGGTCTGAGCGGAATTTGTGATATAGCCGCCGACGAGAAGGAGGGCACCACCGAGTGCATCATAACCGTGTATGAGG
The DNA here is from genome assembly GCA_902766745.1 of uncultured Ruminococcus sp. Taxonomy (GTDB): domain Bacteria; phylum Bacillota; class Clostridia; order Monoglobales; family Monoglobaceae; genus UMGS1820. Next base: position 77,137 of record CACXES010000042.1, on the reverse strand, counting down.
ATATCCGCGAGAAGATTTTTATGCGTCTGTCGCAGAATAAATTGCCGATTTTGACTTGCTTTGTAATGAGCACAGACCTTGAAAATGCCTTTCTTAATATGACATGTGACAAAGCCAAGGTCAATAAAAACGGCAGAAAACGGGGGGATACGGCATGAAAGCAATTTTTCGCAAGGAAATAAAGTCCTATTTCCTATCGATTCAGGGCTACATCTTTATAGGCGTATTCCTGCTCATAGCCGGCTATTACTTTGTCGCATACAACCTAATGGGCGAGAATGCGGAGATAGGAAATATGCTCGATAATACGATAGTGTCGTTTGTGTTTTTGATACCTATACTTACGATGCGCCTGTTCGCAGATGAAAAGCATATGAAAACAAGCACGGTTTATATGTCTGCACCGCTTAAAACATGGCAGATAGTTATAGGAAAATATCTTGCAGCATGCGTTGTCTTTACGGCAGCGGTTTTGCTGACACTGTTTTCGGGGATTGCCGTTATGGCGGAGGGAGTACAGACCGGCGGGGAGCTTTTTACGGTTTATGTCGGGTATCTCCTTATCGGATACTGCTTTATATCGGTGGGAATGTTTGTGTCTGCGGTGACAGAAAGCCAGCTTGCGGCTGCGATTATTTCGTTCGGAGTATGCTTTATACTCTATCTTGCGGACTGGCTGGGGACTGCGGCAAGCGGAAGGGTCTTTGAGTTCCTTGTCGATATTTTAGGCGTGGCAAGCCACTTCGATAAATTTCTATCCGGGGTGCTTGACGTGACAGATGTAGGCTATTTCATAAGCTTTGCTGCTTTGTTTGTCACCTTCACTACAGTTAAAACGGAAAGTGAGAGGTATAAGTGATGGATAATTCAAGTAAGCGGAAAAAGGCAAAAAAAGCAAATGCATGGATTACGGTCATATGCGCCGCTGCAATATTTATCGTATTCAATATTATGCTTAAAACACTGGCAGAGAAGGTTCAGCTCAGCTTTGATATGACTCCGAATAAGCTGTTTGTGCTATCAGATGAGACAAGTACGTATTTGGATAACTTAGACGAAGAGGTGAGGATGTACTACCTTATCGAGCCGGGGAGTGAAAGTCCGTATGTTACAGAGGTTATCGACAGGTTTGAGAAAAAGTGCGATAAAATTTCGATGAAAAAGGTCGACCCGGTAAAAAATCCCGCATTTGCATCAAGATATACATCGGACGGCGAGGCGATTCAAAAGGGAACCGTTATTGTGGAAAGCGATAAAAGGTATGTTGCGGTTGACCCGGGTGCTGCGCTTACGATTATCCGCGATAAAAACGGAAACGTGTCACGCTCCCTCGGATTCTCGCTGGAGCAAAAGCTCACAAATGCAATCGACTTTACGGTTCGGGATTCAAATGTAACGGTCAGGTATGCAGACGGTCACGGAGGCGTGTCCTTTGCACTTCCGGCGTCAAAGCTTAGGGCGGAAAATATGGATGTCAAAAAAACGGTTCTGTCCGAGGAGAAAATTACCGCCCAAAACACGGATTTGCTTGTGCTGTTTGGCTTTAAGGAGGATTTGTCGGGCGCAGAGCTTGAAAGGGTCAGCGAATATTTGAAGGATGGGGGAAGCCTGTTTATTGCGCTTGACCCGGGCGCACACCCGGAAAATATTCTGAAATTGGCTTCCGACTTCGGTATTACGGTTGATGATAATATGCTTTCCGAGGGCAATAAGGGCGAAGTTGTCGGAGGGAACGAGCTTTATCTCATGGCGGCTCCGCAGGAGCATAAAATCTGTGATAACCTGAAAAATACAAGTATTCTGTTCCCGTCGGCAAGCTCCCTCGGAATTTCCGATAGGGAGGGGGTCAAAACCTCATATCTTCTGAAAACCAAGCCGACGGCTGAGGCGCGTGAGCTTTTAAACGGCGACACGGGCAGAAGGCTCGGCGAGGGAAGCTTCGGAATTGCGGCAATGGGTGAGAGCGACACCGCGAAGGTGTTTGTTGCCTCGACGAGCAAGTTCCTTGTGCCGGATGATTCGAAAATAAATAATATATTAAACGCTGTTGACTATCAGAACCGTGAGTTTTTTGTTCAGACCGTAAAATACCTGACGGGAAGCGAAAAGCTGCTTGTGCCGGTTGCCGCAAAGAGTATCGACAGCAGAAATCTTATACTGAGCAATAACAAGAAATTTTTGTATATTATTTTGTTCGGGGGGATACTGCCGTTTGCTGTGTTCGCCTTGGGATTTGTTCTTTGGCTTAAAAGGAGGAGCTTATGAAACGTTACGGAAGCTCGATTGCGGCGTTGTGCATTTTGGCTGTGATGCTGATTTGCTGGTTTGCGGCCGACAGAATGAAAACAGAGAATAAATTCAACAAAGAGGGAGAAAGATGTGAAATTATAAGCCTTGAGAGAGCAGATATAGAGGAGATTTCATTTAAAAATCCCGAGGAGGACTTTACGCTTGTAAATAACGGTGACTCGTTCGTCATAAAGGAACGGAATGTTGAGGCGGATGCGGCGGCGGTAAGTCGGACGCTTGACAGTATTCTGAAAATCGACGGAAAGCTGCTTGCCGAAAGCTGTGCGGATACGGCTCAGTACGGATTTGACAAGCCGAAGGCTGTTGTAGACTTCAAGACCCGTGGTGGGAATATCACGCTGATGCTCGGGAATCTGACTCCGGCGGAGACGGAGTACTATCTTATGGATGATGACGGCAATCTCTACAGCATTTATACAAGTGCCGGAAGCGGATTGGCTTCAAAGAGGTGGCAGTTTGCGGATTTGACACTTTTTACCTCCGTCTATGGCGATATAGATGAGGTTTCGGTAAGCGGTGAGGACGGGTTTTCGGCAGAAAGGAAAGCAGCGGACACTTGGAAAATCAAAAGCAAAAAAGAGGGAAGCTATGAGGTGTCAGACGAGAGGTTCCGCTCAAGAATAGGTCTGTACTTTGACAATATGTACGCTAAAAGGCTTGTGGCAAACAACGAGAAAAACCGTGCGGTATACGGGCTTGATTTACCGGAGGGCATTGTGACAATAACGAATAAAAACGGGGATAAAGCAGAGTTCAAGGTTTTCCGCAATAAGGAAAAGCAGGAGGCAGCCGTTATAAAAAATGACGGAGAGGATATCTTTATCACTATTGACAGCTACTTTGATATGCTGGATATAATGCCGTAAACTTGAGCTGCTGTGCCGATAATGATTGACAATATTTAATGATGGTTAATAGTTAATGATTGGTAATAAAGGAGGGGTTTGAAATGAACATGAAAAAACGCATTTCCGCTGCTGCGGCTGCGCTTGCGTTGATGATTGCGTGTATGCCGAGTGTGATTTTTTCCGCTTCGGTATTTACGATTTACGAAACGTCATTTGAGGACGAACGGGTTGTGTTCGACCAAAGGGGCGGAGAGGCGGAATATGTTACGGACGATGTTAAATCGGGAAACAGGGCGGTCAGAATTTTGAACTATTCGGAAGACAGGACGGCACCCCGAATTCATCTTTCGGAGGTCAGCAAGGAGGCAAGATCCGAAATATCGGTTTGGGTAAAGCCCGAATTTAGCCAAGGCTCGGCAGAGCTTAAGCTTTTACTCTTTACGCAGGATGAAACGGGTGAGGAGAAGGCTTATACCGTTGCCTCGCAGGAGGTCGGAAAAGGCTGGACGAAGCTGTCGGGAAAGATGTTTACCAAGTACATGACTATGAGTCATGCGCCACAGATTGCCGTAACGGCGAAGTCTGAGGGACGCTTCATCAGCTGTCTTGTTGATGATTTGACGGTTACGTCCGACAGGGCACCGGCAGGAACGGACAATCCTCCGCCTGAAATTCCGTACAACGGAAAATACACACTGCGCGCTGCGTTTGAGAACAACACATATGAAGCCTTTACGACAAAGGACACTGCGGAGTTTGTAATAACAGACGAGGTAACGGCGCATACGGGGCGGTATTCAATGAAGGTTACGCACAGAACGGCATCGGACGGCACAATGATGATATTCTTCCCGGGGGCTGCGAAGGATGCAAAGATTACCTTTTCCTGCTGGGTGAGGAACAAGGCAGGCGACGCCTCGAGGAACTATACTCTCCAGGGAATTATTCCGACGGGTGAGGGAAAGAAGTGGCCGATTGTATCCGCCGCAACGCCTGCGACAGACAAGGGCTGGTCTGAGGTAAAGGGAACTATCGACTGCAGCCAATACAAGGTTACGGGCAATGTCGGCATTCAGATAGTGGCGGGAACCAAAGCATGGCAGTATTATGATTTTTATGTGGACGATGTTTTGGCTGTTGCTGACTGTGACGGAGAGCTTTATGACGATACGCTGTATGTGCCGAAGGAACGCCCGGAGGGCATTTCGGATACGCCGAGCAGACAGGTTCCGGCTTATACAGAGATTCAGGAGGATATTCCGGCACTTAAAGATGTGTTCAAGGATTATTTCAAGGTCGGAGGTACGATTGCAAACCGAACGGAATCCGATACCTCGAGATACGGAAGACTTTTGAAGAAGCATTTCAATACCGTTGTATCCGACGGACTTTTAAAGATAAATGAGATACTTAAGGGTACGACCGAATTTACATACACCTTTACCGATGCGGATAAGGTGATGGATTTTGCACAGAGAAACGGTCTGGAAATGGTAGGTCATGCGCTTATATGGGAGCGCAGCTCGGCAAAAAAGTATGTGACAAACTCGGACGGGAGCTATGTGGACAGGGATTCGGCGTTAAAATTCATAAAGGAATATGTAACGAAGATCATGAAGCATTTCGAGGGTGACGGTGACCCGAGCGAATATGCGGAGGGAATAGACTGTTCCGATTGGCATATCCCGACATGGGACGTTGTAAACGAGGCTGTCGGCGGCGTTGACGAAAACGGAAATCTGCAATATCGGGAATTGGGGTCATGGTACAATATTTTGGGTCCGGATTATATAGACTACACATTTAAGTGTGCCGAGGAGGTAGGCTATAAGGATATAGCGCTGAGGTACAACGACTACGGCGAGCAGAACGAGAACAAATGCGAGGCGGTGTACGGGCTTGTGAAGGGCTTGAAGGAGCGAGGAAGGCGTGTCGACGTAATCGGGATGCAGTCGCATTACACGATAGATATAGTGCCGAGTACGGTTCGCCGAGCGATTGAAAAGTATTTGAGCCTCGGTGTTTCGATTGATGTCACCGAGCTGGATATAACCGCTTATTCAAAGAGCGAAAAAGCCGCAAAGCTGCCGTTGTATGAAGAAGGGCTTCCGAAAGAAGTGGAATTTACACAGGCGACGGCGTATGCGGAGCTGTTTAAAATTTACAGACAGTATGCGGATCATATAAATCGTGTAAACTTCTGGACGTTTGCGGATCAATACGCATATGAAAACGTTATATCGACATTCCCCAGGGCGGAGTTCTGCGGAATATTTGACAGAGCATATCAGGCAAAGCCGCAGTATTGGGCGATTGTAGACCCCAAGAGATATTACGGCGAGATACTGAAGGAGGATAATTCAACACTTCGTGTAGTATATAATTCGGTTTTGGAAGAATTTAAGGATAAGGATACCGCAACGATGGCAGTGGGAGGCGTATCGTACATAGACGCAGGCGAGCTGCTTGATATACTGGGGATTTCCTATGTCAAGCTTGGCAGCACGGTCAACTTCATAAAAGACGGAATATTCTACGAGATAGATGAGGGAAATGTGATTAAGCGTGGGTTTGAGGACTATACGATGGCTAATGCGGTGATAACAAACGGCGGAAAGACATATTTGCCTATTGCTGAAATTTCGGAGCTGCTCGGGTATGAAAGCGATTACAACGCAGACAGAAATATGATGAATATTTCGGAAAAGACAGCCCCGGATTCATCGAGCAATTAACGTGGTATACGGACTTGAAAAGTAATAACAGGACGGAGGTCAGATATGAACAGAAATATAGTTGTCAAAACAATTGCGGCGGCACTGAGCGCTTTTACTGCGATATCCGTACCGTCGGCGGCGCTTGCGGCATATGTTCCGAACAGAGCGGCAACGCTTGGAATGTCGGCAGGCATTGATCTTGTCACGGCAGACGCCGATTTCGGTGACGGCATGGAAGGCTGGGAGGTCAGCGGCGGCAAGGCAGATGCATCGGACGGAGAAATAAGGATTACGGCTTCGGGGGAGGCATCCCTTACTACGGGTATTGGCGGAAGCCTGTACAAGAGCGCATCGGGCAGCGATGTGCTCTCGTGGGACTTTGAATCGGACGAAGATATTGCGGACGGTGTTAACCTCATCGGCGAGAGCGATGTGGGCAGGTGGACTTCGGCGAGAGCGTCAAATCCGTATTATACCGAGACGCAGGCTGCGGTAGAGCCTTATAATATTCAATACAAGGAAGAGGGTGGAAAAGAATCTGTGGTTATAAATTGGCAGGACGGTGTTACAGAGCTGCTGCCGCCCGACGGCAGTGAACGCTGCCTTACGGTTTTTAACCCTAAGAACAAAGAGTGGACGGACTATATGGGGATAAGGGTTAAGCTGTCCGACAGTATGCTGAAGGTCGGCGAGACGTATACACTCTCTTTCTGGATGATGGAAAATTCCCACAGAAGGTCAATATACTGCGGCAGAACCCCGTATGCGGAGAACGAGCTTTCGGTCAACACCGACAGCCTGATGAAAAACGGCGTTCTGAATTATAACGATTGGACACATAACCTTGTTGCCGAGAAAACCGTAAAGCAATGGACAAAATATTCGGCGGTGTTCACTCCGTCTGCGGAGGAGTTCAATGATGAAGGCTATACTACGCTGTGGATAATAACAACCGGTAAGCATACTCCGGGAAGTAAGGAGAAGCTTGATAACAGAAACAATATATACAAATATGAGAAATTCTATTTTGACAATATCAGTATCGAGCGTGAAACCCCGAAAGCAAAGATAACGGAGTATCATTTCGGGGCGAAGGTAAAAGGGGAAAGCGGAAAGAAAATCACTGCGAAGCTTGAAATTGACGGTACGGATAAGATATTTGAGGCAACAAAGACCATTGCAAAGACTGACGAATGGGAAAGCCTGACGGCGGATTTCAGCGTAAGCGGCGATATACCGTATCTGAGCGGTGACAGCAAGGGCTCATGCTTTGCGGCGGACGATCCGAGGGTTAAGCTTTCTGTCAGTGCGGACGGCGGCTTTGCGGCGGATGATATTCATATTATAGAAAGCATTGTCGGGGATATAGGTAAGTACGCAGGTCGGTCAATACTTCTCATTGCGGAGGTTGTTGGCTTTGAGGATACCGAGGATGCCACCGCTGTATGCAAGATAGGCGACAAAAAAGTGTTTGAAGAACCGACAAGCCTGTTAAAGGGTGTCAACGCACTTTCGTTCGAGGGGGAGATACCAATGAATGCGGAAGGGCTTATGACGTTTGACATGACATACGGCGGAGAGTCAATATTCGACAGAGAAAACATTGTAACAATGTTCAGCAGGAACGGAGCGAATGTATATCCGAGTATTGAAGCCCTAAAGAGCTTCGGTGCCGGCAGATATCTTGCGGAGTTTGACGTTGCCGGCGGAGCGGCAGGAGATAAGGCGACAATTTCAATCGGCGGAGCTTCCGAGGAGGCGGAGGTTTTTGCCGGTGGGATAGGAATAGCCGAGATATATCTTTCCGAAGAGGATATAGAAAAGCTTGCCGATACGGATGAAATTACGGTTATCTGCGGCAAGTCGGTGGGCAATATCACCTTGAAAAAGGTAGGCAACGACAGAAAATAATTAACCAAAGATGCGCGGAGGTGCGAAAGCACCTGCCGCGGAACCGCGTATCTTCGGGATAAATATAAATTCGGCGGTATAACCGCCTTATAAAGGAGGATGTATTTATGAAAGGTATTTGTAAGAGAGTTGTTTCGTGTTTTTCGGCGATGGCAATGCTTGCGGCAGCGTTCGGCACTATGGCTGTGACCGCTTCGGAGCCGCAGGGACCGGCACCCGAGGTGTCGTGGAGCGAAAGCGGCGAGACTTATCCCCGTACGGCGCAGCTGGGTATTTCCTACTTAAACGGAAGTGCGTACAGCGGACATTATTCACTGACCGCACTGTATAACGACAGCGATAAGCTTGTGGGAATAGGCAGCGGACAGCTTGACACAAACGGTGCGGCAAGCTACCCGGTAAGCATAGCCGAAGCAGGTGCCGCAAATGTAAAGTGTTATATATGGAATGATACGGCTTCTATTAAGCCGGTGACTCCTGTATATAAGACGACCTATGAGAAGTTTAAAAATCTCAAGCCTTTGGTTATCTTAAATTCGTTCGAGAACGGACTGTTCCGAATTTTCCAGAACAACGGAAGCTATAAGGTAGAGATTTCCGAGGACGAGGCGCATACCGGAACGAAAAGCGCAAAGGTTTCGGGCAGAACAGAAGAAAAGACAACGCTGAGAGTTAAGGTTCCCAGGAGCGAAATAGGAGAGAATACCAAGTTCACCGTATCGGCGTTTATGAAGAAGGGCGAAAATGTTACGGAAAACGTAGAATTTTACATACGTGTTCTGTTTGCCGGAGTAAGCGACGTTCAGGTGTACAGCAAGCCTGTGGCTGCGACCGACAACAGCTGGTATGAGGTTAAAACAGAGGTGGATCTCTCCGCCGCAGATGCCAAAGCGGCAGGTAAGGACTGTGTTATAGAGCTTAATGCGCGCACCGGCTCGGAGGGCAGCTATAACTATAAGGTAGACTACTATGCGGATGACTTCAGCATTATCTGCCCGGGCGCAGAAATACCGTCAGAGCTTGATGGTGCAAAGATGGGTGCGCTGAAATGGAGCTTTGATGACAAAAACGATACTGATTGGATTGCCGACGGCAACACACTGATTCAGATGAGAGATACGAATAAATGGGCAACACTGCTTGCCGGTCAGCAGCTTTCTGTCGAACCGGCAGAGAGCGGTAAGGCTCTTGCGGTCAAGGAAACCAATGAAAGCGGAAAGAATGCGCATATATCTGCAAAGATTAAGCTTTCAAGGCTGGATATCGTTCCGGGCAAGACATATCAGGTATCATTCCGTGCAAAGAGTGCCGGTCAGACAGAGAACAAGCAAAGGGCACTGTATGTAGGCCTTGTCGGACACGAAGACGCTGAAATTCCCAAGGCATTTTATTCGGGCAGCAGACCGAGCTACTATCCGGAATCGGCAGAAAACGGAATGAACAGGCTTGCCGCCGGAATAATAAATTATGACGGTGATTACACAGTTAATCGTGCGGCTGTTCTGAGCAATGACTGGCAGGATTATACATACAAATTTACCGCAGGCAGTAATTTTAACAGCGACGGCTTTACGGATTTGTGCTTTGTTATGACCTATAAAAAGACGGCTGAAAATTTATGGAATTACGCTGACGTGCAGAAGGACGAAACACTTTATCTTGATGAAATCGAGATAAAGGAGGAGACAACGGAGCCGACCTCGGACGTTCCGCCATTTAATGTTGACTCGACTGCTTTAGGCTTGAGAAATTCGTTTGAGAGCGGATTGTTCCAGATTTTCCAGAACAACGGAAGCTATAAGGTGGAGCTTGCCGAGGACGAGGCGCATACGGGAACGAAGAGCGCAAAGGTTTCGGGCAGAACCGCAGAAAACACAACGCTGAGAGTTAAGGTTCCGAGAGCGGATATCGGGGAGAATAAAACCATAAATGTTTCCGCATTTATGAAGAAACCGGCAAGCGTTACATCTGGTGCGGAATTTTACATCCATGCAGTAGTCAGGAATTCGGCGGCGGACGGAAGCCATTACAATAAATATTCGGAACCCGTAGCGGTAACGGATAATAACTGGCACGAGGTTAGAATGACGATAGATCTTTCCGCTGTTCCGAAGCAAACGGGCGATTGTATTATAGAGCTTGGCGCACGCACCGGGTCGGAGGGCAGCTACAACTATAACGTAGACTACTATGCGGACGATTTCACCGTTGTCTGCCCGAACGCAAAGCAGGCATCTGTATTTGATGATACAAAGGTCGACAGACTGAAATGGGATTTTGAAAACGGAGCAACAGCGGATTGGGTTACGGAAAACAGAGGAATTAGCCAGATGAAGGATACGAATAGGTGGACACGGATACTTAGTAATCATACTGCTTCGGTTGAAGATGTTTCAACGGCGGAATTCCATAATACGACAACAACAAATGCGGGTGCACCGAAAAGTGATGAGAGTGATGCAGTTAAGACTCCGCCGATAGGCAGCAGTAAGATGCTTGTTATTGACTCCGGTAAGAAGGATACCGAATTTACAAGAGCGCATGTAAGCACAAGAATTAAACTTTCAAGACTTGATCTTGTACCGGGAAAGACGTATCAGATGTCCTTCTATGCTTTCGGCAACACAGATACGAGATCCTTGTATATGGGTCTTGTTAAACACTCTGATGCAACCCTGTCTACATACATCAGCGGCAAAAATTATCACTCAAACAACCGCGTACCGGGAATTATTCAGTATGATGATGATCCATATACCTCCGGTGATAACCAGGGAAGGGATTACACAGTGAACTACGTTGCTTCAATGCCAAGGTCTTGGAATAAGTATACGGTAACACTCAGCCCCAAAGAAGAAAACTTTGACAGCGATGGATTTACGGATTTATGCATAGTTATGACGTATGACAGAGTGAATAAGGGAAGTTGGGTTGACAATGCAATATATTGGAGCGAGAAGCTCTATCTCGATGAAATCGAAATAACGGAATCATCATCGAGTCAGGTGGCTGCCCTTGCGAACGATGGCCTGTATACAAAGAGAGCAACGTTTGAAAGCGATAACATGGATATGTTCGGTCCGCAGACAAGATCAAGCGTTGTACTGACGACCGCAGCGGCGAATACGGGAAGCTACAGTGCGGAATTTTCAAACCGCAAGGATAACTGGACATCACTGGGTTCAAGCATTAAGGGTGCAGACCTGTCGTCAAAGGTAACGGCGTCCTGTTTTTTAAAAAAAAACAGCCTTCGAGCGTAGTTAATGCGAAATTCAGGCTGATTATTACGGGAACAAATGATATCCTTGAGGTAAGCAATCCTGTTGAGCTAAGCTCCGAGGACTGGACAAAGCTTACATGTACCTTTGACTTGAGTAAGTATTCCGAATTAACGGAGGACAACATCGGCAAGGCGTATATCTACATTATAACGGATCCGTTGACAAGCGAATACTATGCGGATGATTTTATGCTAAAGTCGGATAAGGCGGGCGACGGCACATTCTATGATGATTATAATTTGCCTGCGCCTGCCGACGGCATTTCGCCGACGGCAACAGGTCAGACTTACTTTCCTGCCGATACCGTTGATGTGGATACCGAGATAACCGCCTTGTATCAAAAGTACGCCGATAAGTTTAAGATAGGCGGAACGCTTGCGAACGAGCTTGTGTCAAACAGCGGAACGAGAAATATAAAGATTTACGAAAAGCTGTTCAAAAAGCATTTTAACACAACCTCGTCGGACGGATACTTTAAAATAGAGGAGATATTAAAGGATCCGAATGATCTGAATACCTACACCTTTGCCAATGCGGATAAAATCATGAAGTTTTGCAATGATAACGGCGTAGAGGTTATAGGCCACGCACTGATATGGGATAAGGAAAAAATGTATGATTATTTCTATGACGGCGGCAAGGGCGGCACCAAAAAGTACGAAAGAGACGAGCTTCTGGCGTTTATGAAGGAATATATCACAAGGGTTATGAACCACTTTAACGGCGAGGGTGACGCATCGGAATACACTGTGGACGGCTATACGGGCGGCGGAGTAAAGACCTGGGATGTATTGAACGAGGCGTGTGATGCGGTAGGCTCACTTGCGCTGTGGCCGGAGGGGTATCGGGTCAAGAACTATCCGTATAAATATATTATCGGCGCAGATTACGGAAGGTATGCGTTTAAGTATGCGCATGAGGCAGACCCCGAGGCGGAGCTTCGATATAATGATTACGGAGAGCAAGTGCCGAAGGAGGTTCTCATGGATACGTCTAAAGCGGATTCCGTTGCCGCTTATGTAAAATCGCTTACAGACCCGGAGGATTCCTCAAAGTCATATGTCGATAAAATCGGCGTGCAGTCGCACTACGATATTGAAAGCGACATCGAAACGATAAAGGAGTCTCTTGATAAGTATGCGGCAACCGGGCTGAAGCTGGATATTACAGAGCTTGATATTAAGGCGTACACATCGGCTCAGCGCAAGGCGGAGGAGGCGATCTACGAGGACGGAGTTCCGAAGGCGGTCGAATACAAGCAGGCAAAGCTGATGCGGGAGCTGTTTGACAAATACGAATCCATGTCGGCGCATATCGACAGGGTTAACTTCTGGACATTCTCGGACTTGTATGCGTATCCGAACAAAGAGGGATTTACCCATAAGGAGTATGCAGGGATTTTTGACCGCAAGTTTGCGCCAAAGCCGCAGTATTACATTCTTGTCGAGACGGAGGCGGAGTTTAACGCAAGGTATCCCGACTATCAAAAATATGTTACGCAGTAAGAGGAGATAGGAAGATGAAAATATTAAGAGCAGCGGTCGGTATAATCTTCGGAGTTCTCATTGTCAGTGCGGGCGCATATGCTGCGCCTGCACCGACAGAGGTGTTTTACGGCTCGCCCGTTGTGGACGGAAAACGTGATTCGGTTTATGAAACGATGAAGCCGCTGGAGACAAAAAATGTTATAACCGGTTCGGCGACAGAGAATCCAAGCTCCGCAAAGGTGTGGCTGACCTGGGATAACGACGGGCTTTATGTCTATGCCGAGGTGAACGAGACAACGCCGGCAAATGAGGCGAGTGAGGAGTATAAGCAGGACAGCATAGAGATATTTACCGATGAGGACAACGGAAAGTCAACAACCGTCGATAAAAATGACACACAGTACCGTGTCACATCGCTCGGCAGCAGGACTATGGGGAATGCGGCGAGCGGCAGCTTCAAAAGCGAGGTTTCGACAATCGAGAACGGTTATACCGTTGAGGTGAAGCTGCCCTGGCTTGAAATACTGCCGACAGAGGGAACCGTCATCGGCTTTGATGTCCTTGTGAACGATGCGCTCGGTGCGGTAAGGCAGGGAATGAGGGCATGGAGTACGAAGGACAACACAAATTATATATCAACAAAAAATTACGGAGAGATAAGGCTTGCGTTCGGCGACGGATATATTCCGTGGAACGGAACCGACCCTTTGAGAGTTTCCGTAAACGGCTTTAGGTTAGACTGCGGAGATACGGCACCCGTTGTCAGGGACGGCAGGACACTTGTCCCGATGAGGGCGATTTTTGAGGCGCTGAATTGCGGCGTTGCCTATAACGAAACGGAAAACGCCGTCTACGCAATCGGTAACGGAAAGCTGATGAAAATTATAATTGACAGTGATACGGTGTATGTGAACGGAGAGCCGCAAAAGCTTGAGGCTGCGGCGACAACGATTAATGACAGAACCGTGGTGCCGCTCAGGTTTATAGCGGAAACGCTCGGAGCGGAGGTCGAGTATAACGAGCAGCAGGGAGTAGTATTTATTTCAAAAATATAAAAAGCTATAACATAGCAGGAGGAATCGTTATGAAAATTAAAAGATTAAAACAGATAATGGCGCTGGCCGGGGCAATTGCAATTATGTTCTCCGGCTGCGGAAAGGTTGAGGTTGAGGAACAAGCCGTACAGATAGACGAAAATGTAACAGATGCCGGACAGCTTCCAATCGTGAAGGAGCCGATTACTCTGAAAATAGGTATACAGAGCTCGTCTAAGGTTACGGATTTGAATACAAACGAATTTACAAAATACCTGACCGAGAAAACGGGAATTAACCTGGAATTTTATGAGTTTCCGGCAAGCGGAGGAATGGAAAAGCTGAATGTAATGCTTGCGTCGGACAGTGAGCTGCCCGACATCATAAGCGGATTTAATATTTCGCGTACAACCTTCCTTGAGTATGCGGATAAAAACATTTTCCTTGATTTGAGTCCGTATATGGAAAAGTACGGCTATTGGATAAACGACATGAGTGAGAAGACAAAGGTTAAGAACTTTGAAAGCTATCTCACCGCGGCAAACGGTAAAAAGTATTTTATGCCGAATGTTGTCGAGCAGACGGGAAATATGTACGGCGGTAAGGCGTTTATCAATAAGAAGTGGCTGGATAAGCTGGGCATGAAGGTTCCGGAGACAACAGAGGAATTTGAAAAAGCAATGGTGGCATTTGTAACCGAGGACCCCAACGGAAACGGTAAAAATGACGAAATAGGCTTCACGGGGAGCAAGGACGGCTGGCTTGAAAAACCGAGCAACTTCCTTATGAATTCCTTTATATTCGACGATTACAAAGACGGATTTATCATGGATGAGAATAATAAATTATCCATCAACTATACAAGCGATAAGTATAAAGAAGGCCTTGCCTACATATCGGGACTTGCCGGGAAGGGTGCTCTTGACCTTCAATGCTTTACTCAAAGCACATCGACTCTGCGTTCGCTTTGTGCAAGTGAGGAGGAGGTAATAGGTGCGTTTGCAAGCGGCTCGCCGGACGTGCTGTTCAGCGATAACCCGGAGCGGCTTCAGGATTTTGTTGCACTTCCGCCGTTGAAGGGTCCGGATGGAACCGCATATGCGTATAAGAGTGAGTTTACTGTTGCCTGCGGCGGAGTTGTTACCAAGTATTGCAAGCACCCGGCGGCGGCGTTTAGGCTTCTTGACTTTATGCTGTCCGAGGAGGCTTCTCTCTTCGGCAGGTACGGCGTAGAGGGGACTGACTGGAAACGGGTAGACGAAGGCTCTCCGGCACTGTTTGAAAGCATAGGAGCAAAGGCGAAAATATTACCCATACTGCCCTACGGCTCTATACAGAATTCACACTGGAATCAGTTTAATCCGTCATTCAGATCCATCGATATGTCGGATACCGTGGCATGGGACGGAAATCCCTTAAACGGTGAATACTTCAAGGCACAGGCACTGTCTGCTTACATCGGAAAGGGGCCGGAAAACACCTTCACACGGGACCGTATGATACTTGAGCTTGATGAGATGAGAGAATTCGGAGATCTTTATAATTCGATTTCGGCATATGTGAAGGAAACGGTTTCTCTCTTTGCATCGGGTGAGAAAAATCTTGACAAGGATTGGGATGAATTCCAGCAAAGCCTGGAAAACCTCGGTATCGAAAGGTATTTGGAGCTTGCGCAAAAGGGTTCGGATGCATTCCTCGGCAAGTAAAGACAGTTAGTATAAAAAAGCAGCTGCTGCAGGAGAAAATTCCTGCAACAGCCGCTTATAAACAGCAATGGCACATATCAAGGAGAGATGACAATGAAACATAAAATCGAAGGACCTGCTTTGAATATTGAGGGGCGCAGAGGCGGAGTCATGAAAAGGATTGCCTCGAATTGGGATTTATATGTAATGATAACGATTCCGCTGATTCTGCTTTTGGTATTCTTCTATTACCCGATGTTCGGCTTGCAGATTGCCTTTAAGAGGTTTTCCGCATCGGGAGGAATATGGGGCAGTGAATGGGTAGGACTTTATCAGTTCAAAAAGATGCTGAACACGCCTAAGTTTGCTCAGGTGTTTTTTAACACGCTGAAAATATCGGTGTATTACATACTGGTTAAGGCGGTTGTTACTGTATTTTTCGCAATGCTTCTCAATGTGGTAAGAAGTAAGGTTTACAAAAAGACGGTTCAGATGATAACCTATATGCCGTATTTCATATCAACGGTTATCATGGTGGGAATTTTATCTCAGCTTCTGAATTCAAGAATAGGCCTGTACGGGAATATATGCAATATGCTGGGAATACAGGCGGTTGATATATGGTCAAAGCCTCAGTATTTTCCGCATATTTATGTATGGTCGGGAATATGGCAGAATCTCGGCTGGAATTCGGTTATATACCTCGCTGCGCTTTCAAGTGTAGATCAAGCACTCTATGAGGCCGCATCAATTGACGGAGCAAGCAGATTCAAGCAGCTTATACATATTGATTTTCCGTCTATTATGCCTACCTTTGTAATATTGTTTATTTTAAGCGTAGGAAGCATGATGAGTCTCGGCTACGAAAAGGTTCTTCTGATGCAGAATCAGCTCAACCTTTCTGCGAGCGAAATAATAAGTACATATTCGTATAAGGTCGCTCTGCAAACGGGGACGGATTATTCGTACGGTACGGCAATCAGCCTTTTTGACTCGGTTATAAACCTCGTGCTTATAGTTTTTGTAAATCAAATTTCCAAGAGAGTAACCGACAGCAGTTTGTGGTAGGGGAGGACGAACATGAAAAATAAAGTTATGGGTAACAAAAAATTCGGTAGGCTGTCAACGGGGGATAAGGTGTTTTACTTTTTTGTTGACGCAGCAATGCTTATAGTGCTGCTTTTGGTTGTGCTGCCTATGATGAACGTTATTTCGTCGTCGCTTTCAGACCCTAATGCGGTTATGCAGGGTCGGGTTTTTCTGCTGCCCGAGGGCTTCAGTCTTGCGGGATATAAGGCGGTTTTAAAGGATACGCGAATACTGACAGGATACTTAAACGCCATATTGTATACGGGGGCGACAAGCTTTTTCGGTGTAATAGTTACCGTTTTGGCGGCGTATCCGCTGTCGCGTAAGGATTTTGCCGGGAAAAATATATTTATGATGCTGTTTACGTTTACAATGCTTTTCTCCGGCGGACTTATACCGAGCTATCTGCTGATACGTGACCTCGGTCTTATCGACAACAGACTTTCGCTTATTTTGCCGGGACTTGTGAATGTGTATAATATCATTATCACAAGGACGTTCTTTCAGACGAGTATTCCGGACGATTTGCTTGATGCGGCAAAGATTGACGGCTGCGGAAATACAAGGTTTTTTGTCAGGATAGCAATTCCGCTTTCAAAGTCTATCCTTGCGGTAGTTGCACTTTACTTTATTGTCGCAAACTGGAATGCGTGGTTTAAGGCGTACCTGTATTTGAACGATAAGTCAAAGTTTCCGCTTCAGCTTGTGATAAAAGAGATACTCTTTGCAAACAGTACGTCTGCTGCCGAAGGGGCAAGTGCCGCCAGCAACGAGGGAGTTAAAATGGACGCACTTTCGGAAATTATAAAGTATTCATCTATTATGGTGTCTTGTATACCTCTGTGGTGCATATATCCCTTTGTGCAGAAATATTTTGTAAAAGGTGTAATGATTGGCTCAATAAAGGGATAGATTTTTGCGGAGCTTTATGTTATAATAGCTGTATATTAATCGGGATAATAGCTGTATATTAATCGGGCTTTATGCTTTAAACATTGGTGCTGAATCGGGTGGAGTAAATGAGAAGTGAAAAAAGGGATTTATTAAGGGATATGTCCTTCTCGGGGAAAATGATCGTAATATATATTATATGCGTTATTGTACCTATGATAATAGTCAGCGTTTTCTACTATTACATTACCACAAGCAAAATCAATTCGATAAACATTGAGGAGGTAAATAACTCCGTGGTAAATGCAAAAAGCTCGGTGCAGAGCATAGTTGACAGGGCACTGATAGTAAGCGATTTGATTTACTGTGACGATGATATTTATGATAATCTGCTCCTGTACAAGGGTGACGGAAAAAGCCTGATTCGTTCTGCCGAGGCACTGGATAAAAGGATTCTGTCTTATGTGATTGCCGATACACTTGAAAGGATAGAGATTTACAGCAGCAACGACTATCTGTACAGAAGTACAACGCTGAAAAAGATGTCCGATGTAAAGGATGAAAAATGGCTTAATGATTTTATTGCTGCGGATAAAAATACCAATGTTCTTACCTATTATGACGAAAAGCTTAACAGGTGTCAGATTTCTATTCTCAGAAAAATGAATAAGAAGAAGTATGATGACGAATCCAATATACTGAAGCTGGATTTGTCGCTTGCCGACATTTCGCAGGCACTTTATATGTATTCGGAAAAAAGCAACGTGTATCTCGTGAACGATGACAGCGTGATTGCCGCGAGAAAATACGGCGAGGCTCTGCCGGAGCTTGAGTATAAGGCAGGCGACAAAATCAATCCGAAGGATGATAATATTATCTTTAAGGAGCTTGACTTTCCGGCAGGGTATAAGGTTGCGGCATTCTACAATCCGCATAAGACGCCGGATATGTTCGGAACGGAAATAATAACGTTTATAGCTATTATATTTTTTATATTGTTTATATCCACCATTGTGATTTTTGTGATTACAAATTCTCAGGTTACAAAGCTTAACAGACTTACGGAGTGTGCCTTAAAAATTCAGCGCGGAATTTTTGAGACCGTTGATGACAAAAATATGGGAAAGGATGAGATAGGCACTCTCACTCGGGGAATCAATGACGCAATAGTGAAAATCAATTCGCTCATCAACGAGGTATATAAAGAAAGAATAAAGAATACGGAGATTGAAAAGGCGCATTACAAAACAAAGCTCAGTGCGCTTCAGGGACAGGTAAATCCGCATTTTATGTTCAATATTTTTGAGGTTATGCGGATGAAGGCATTGAAGAAGAAGGACAGAGAGCTTGCGGGAATTTTGATGAAAATTTCGAAAATGTTCAGGCATCTCATATCCTGGAAGGAGGATATGATAACGCTTGACGAGGAAATGGTGTTTGTAAACGCATTTATAGATGTACAGTCGTACAGCATGGACGATGAGGTGAATATCAGTATATCCGTTGACGAGGAGGTAAAGCAGTGCTATCTCCCGAAGATGTCTGTTCAGATTTTTGTTGAAAATGCTTTTCTGCATGGACTTGAGAGTATAAGCGATAATAAGACGTTTTCCTTGGCGGCGTATATTTCGGATGAAAATTTATGCATTGAAATATGTGACAACGGCGAAGGCTTTGACGAAGAAATGGTCAATGCGATAAATTCGGGCAGGATAGAAGATTACCGGAAAAATACAGGGGTCGGCATTAAAAACGTTATTACAAGGCTTAAACTCTATTTTGATAATGATTTTAAGATCTGCGTTTCAAGCATTCCTTATGAAAAAACGCAGATAAAGCTTACTTTGCCGATTAAGTATCAATAAATTATTTCGTCGGAGAGGAGAAATTTATGCTTAAGGTTGTATTGATAGATGATAAGAAGAGTATAGTCGAGGGCATGAAGTATTTGATAGACTGGGAACAGTACGGTTATGAAATAGCGGCAGCTTTAAGATGTGCCGCAGATGCCATAAGCTTTGTTGAGCAAAATCATGTTGATCTGATTATCAGTGATATAAGAATGCCCGGCATAACGGGCTTGGAATTAATCGGAGAGGTCAGACGTATTGACCCGAGGGTTAAGTTTATCATAATGAGCGGATATGCGGAGTTTGAATATGCCAAAGCGGCGTTGGATTATCAGGCAAACGGGTATCTGCTCAAGCCTGTGGACGAGGAGGAATTAATCGGACTTCTGTGCCGAATCAGGAATGAAATATCCGATGAGAATAAGTATATCAAGCATCAGCGTGACGAGTATATACAGAAAATGCTTTCGGGGGATACGGAATGCGGATACAGCGACAAGTCATTCGAAAACGATGACGGCCTGAGGTATATACTTATACACATCTTTGATGAGGAGATAATTGCATCAGGCTCCAAAATGCACAATGCCGAGGCCGTTGAAAGGGTGTTCGAGGAGCTGAGCGCCGGGTTTGCCGAGGATAAGGCGGTGTATATTTCAAAAAATGATAAAGGCTGTATTGAGCTTATTATCGGGTCGCATGTATACGGAAATAATATCAAAAGATATTGTATGAACATAGAAAACAGAATAAAAAAGGCGGTTGATAACAATTTTGTAATTCTTGTGGGAGAAGAGGCTGATTGCGTAAAGAACATCAGTCGCTCGCGAGATACCGCTCGGAAGGCGGGAGCCGCGGCTTTTTATAATACGGAAAAGCATATTTTCGTATACGATTTGATTTGTGATATATCCTTTGCCCATGGGCTTTCGGAGGATTCCTTTTATTTAAGGATTTCGGACGCAATTAAAAATTCCGGCGTACATGATGTTGAAAGGGCTGTTGATGAGTTTTGTCGGCAGATAAAGGCGGAAAACGTAAATCCCAAGGTGGTGTTTGTCTGTATTTACAATATTTTTTTCGATATAGGCAACAGAGCGGGCGGCATAGGCGGAGATGTGGTAAAGTTTTTCTACAGATATTCCATGCTTAAAAATTCGGAGTTTGTCAATTTTGAAATTGTTTCTTCTTTCTTAAAGGAAAACGCAGTCGAGCTGCAGGAGCTTCTCGGTGCGCTCAAGCTGAAAAACTCTCTGGGGGTTGTCGGAGAAATTGTCGATTATCTTAAAGAGCACTATATGGACGCAGATATCAAGCTGCAGAAAATTGCGGATAATTATTATATAAACAGCGCCTATCTCGGTAAAATGTTTAAGGAGCGCATGGGTAAAAGCTTTAATGCGTATCTTCTGGATATTCGCATCGAGGCATCAAAGGAGCTGCTTAAAAACAATACCGGCAAGATTTACGAAATAGCGCACGAGGTTGGATTTAACGATCCGAATTACTTTTATGTTAAATTTGCGGAAAAAGTAAACATGACTCCGGCTGCTTACAGAGAGAGCTTTAACAAGAAAAATAACAGCGATTGCATTAGCGAATAAAATATTACGAAGGGAATAATCGCAGGTGAATAAAGATAAGTATATTGACAAAGATAAGTATATTGATAAAGATAAGTATATAAAAGAAATCATACATATAGCCGACCGTATGCTTGAAACTCGGCCGAGAGAGGAGGTTATACTCCGCCCGTATATAAGGCCCGAATTTGCGTCGAGAAAGCTGAGGAGAGGCGTGCATATCGACCTAAAGCAGTATTTCGGCAGTGCGTCGGATGGGGATTTTGCATATGTTTCGGTTAATTTAAAATGTCAGAGCGATGCGGTGGCGGCTCTGACGGTTAAAGGGGCCGAGACCTTTACGGTGAACGGTAAGCCATACGAGGTCAACGGAGAAAAATCTGTTAAAACCTGTGCGGATGGTGAGATATTTCATATAGACTTGAACCAGGGCGATAACGCTGTAGTGTTCAAATGCGTATGTGAAAATAATGTGTTTGAGCTTGACTACACCTGCGCACATATTTATTGGCCGCAGTATTGGACCTGTGATTATCTGCTTTGGGTTCGGGATACAATTCCTTCGGACGAATACGCCGGAGAACAGGGCTTTTGTATCTCTGAATTGGTAAGTGCCGGAGAGCGCAGGGAATATAATGCCTGTGCCGTTTCGTTCCCGGGGCGGGCGAAAGAGGATGATGTAATCGATTTTAACGAATTATATCAAACCGAAAGCGGAAGGTATGCCCTGGCGTATTCCGTTGCACGCTGTGACGGGAGGCTTAATATAAAGCCGCACAGCGAGTGCCGGGTGTTTATCAATAATGTTAAAGCTGCGGATTACCGCCTGAAAAAAGGCGATGAGATAAAGATAATCTGTGAGAGAGCGGAGGATAAATGGGGCTTTGAGTGTAAGTCGAACGATATTTTATGCCTTCCCAATGTTGAGCAACACAGAAATCACGGCTGTCACTGGCTGCTCCTGGGTTCGTTCGACAGGATGGATTTATCAAGTATTCAATTCAAGGAACCGTACGAAAACGCAGACGGAGAAATGACATTTTGGCGGTTTGCGGAGAAGAATACCTACTTAAGGCCGTATTTGGATTCCAGCTTTTACGGGCAATGGTTTTATGCCATCATGGTTGGGGAGCTTGGGCTTTTATATTGCTCGGGATACAAGGAGGAATACGGGGATTACTTCCGTGACAGCATGAGCATTCTCTATGAATATTATAAGTATATGCAGTATGATGCAAGGCTTTTCGGCGATACGCCGTTTCTGAAGCGAAGCGTCAGGAAGGGTGACCTTGATTCAATAGGTACAATCGGAACCAATCTGTGCGAGTTGTACCTCAGGGAAGCGGACTCGGAAAAGCGAGAGAAGATTATGTATGTCCTTGAGGATTTGGCAAAAAGTGTTTACAAAAACATTCCGAGAATGGATGACGGGTGCTTCTATCGCATAGATACAATGTGGGCGGACGACACATATATGAGCTGTCCGTTTCTTGTCAGAATGGGGAATATTACAGGTGATGAGAAGTATTACAGCGAGGCGGCAGAGCAGCTGAAAATGTATAAGCAAAGGCTGTATATCGACAGCGAGAATATATTCTCGCATATATATTTCCCCGATAAAGGTCGTGCCAACGGCGTGCCGTGGGGACGCGGAAACGGATGGGTATATCTGGCACTGATTGACGTAATCGAGCATCTTCCGCAGAGCTTTGACGGCAGAGACGAGCTTGTGGAATTATATTCAAGGGCGGTAGGCGGAATTTCCGCACTTCAGAGTGAAACGGGACTGTGGCGTCAGGTACTCAATATGCCCTCGTCATATGCGGAAACCTCGTGTACGGCGATCTTTTCGGTTGCGATTGCGAGGGGAATACGTGCGGGGATACTTAAAAAGGATGTATATTTGCCGGTGGTTGAGAAGGCGGTTTGCGGACTTCTTGAATATTCGGTGGACGAGTACGGCGATGTGACGGGCGTGTGCCGAGGCTCCGGCTGTAAGGACGACCCGAACTATTATGCGCATCTCGAAACGATAAAAAACGATGATCACGGAACGGGAATGGTTCTGCGTGCGCTGTATGAGTTGATTAAGCTATAAACGGAGGAGAGAGATATGTCAGAGGAGGTTAAACGGTTCATCCGCAGTCACTGGGATGAATGTATAAAGGAAAATACACAGGATGACGGCACGCTTATAGGGCTGCCTTATCCCTATACGGTGCCTGCGGTGGGACACTTTGATGAAATGTATTATTGGGATACATATTTCACCAATAAGGGGCTTGAGCTTGAAGGACGCTTTGCTCAGGCGAAGTATAATGTCGACAATATGCTGTATCTGGTAAATCGATACGGATATATGCCAAACGGCAACAGAACATATTATCTTAAAAATTCTCAGCCGCCTTTTCTTTCTGCTATGGTTCGTGATATCTACGCGCACTATGGGGATAAGGCATGGCTTACGGGTGCGTATGAAACGCTTAAGACGGAATATGACTTCTGGATGAAAAAGCGTATGACGCCGATCGGACTTAATATGTATGACGGGTATCTTGCGCCCGGTGCGGATATAGAGCTGGCAAAAAGCTTTAAGGAGAGAACGGGCTATATGCCAAGCGGAGCCATGTTTAATATAGGGCGGCATCATCTTTTGACCTGCGAGAGCGGATGGGACATAAACCCCCGATGGGGAATCGAGGGCTTTAATTATGCGCCTGTTGACCTCAACTCACTGATGTTTATGTTTGAAGAAAATATGGAGTATTTTTCAAACGAGCTTGGGAAAAATGAGGCGAAGCAGTGGAAAGAGAAAGCGGAAAGGCGTCGGAGTCTGATGAAAGAATATTTAGAAAACGATGAGGGCTTGTTCCTTGATTATAATTTTGTCAAGGGTGAGCACAGTCGGATTTTGTCGGCGGCATCGTTTTATCCGCTGTTTGTCGGACTTGCGGAGCGGGAAAACGCAGAGGCTCTTGTCGGGAGTCTTGACAGGCTTGAAGCAGAGTTTGGCATTCTTGCGTGCGAGAAGAATGATACAGAGGGCACATATCAGTGGGATTACCCCAACGGGTGGGCGTGTTTGCAATATATAGCCGTTATGGGTCTTGATAAATACGGATATAAGACCGAGGCAAAGCGAATCGCCGAGAAATATGTTTCATTGGTTGACAAGGTCTTTGAAGAAACGGGAAATCTATGGGAAAAATATAATGTTGCGGAGGGCAGCCTTAACGTTAATCATGAGTCGAAAAAGAAAATGCCGGCCATGATGGGCTGGAGCGCAGGAGTGTATTTGGCGGCGTCAAGCTATATAGAGTAATTTTTTTACAAAGGGTGGTTCGACGTATAAAAGAGTGATTCAAAAATGTCAATCGGATTGGTGTTCGGACGTAATTGTAATCAGAAGGAGATGTTTGTAAATGATTGATTTTGAAAGGTCAAGGGAGGCGCACATCAAAAATGCGGCGACGGATTGGTGGATTAACGAAAAATGTATTGTAGGTGTCAATGGAATGACATACATCGTTTATGTGACCGACAAGGGTGAAATACATATTAAGGAGCTTGACGCAAAGTGCAGTCTTACGCCGTCGAGAGATATATGTCTGTGCAGAATAAACTGTAATTATGCAGACGAACATAACGCCCCGTCCTTGTGTATTCTTGAAAGCGGGCGTCTTATCGTTTCCTATACGGGACATTCTCAAACCCGTACCCTGAAATATCGAATGACCGAGCGTCCGTATGATATTACATCATTCGGGCCGGAAAGGGTTTTGGATTTCGGCGGAAGTGTGAGCTATTCTCAGGTTTTTGAAAATACTGCCAAGCATGAGGTGTGGCTGTTTACACGGGTTTCGAGCGTGACATGGGAGTTCAGATATTCCCGTGACGAGGGTGAGACATGGAGCGAGTCGTCAAAGTTCCTCGTATCGGACGCAGGCGGTCTTTTTTACTTTAATGTCAGAAAGCTTACGGTTCCGTGCGGAAATGTGATGCCTCCGACAAAGGAAGGGTTTTGCGAACGTTGGTTTTTTGCCCTATACGGTCATCCGCGAATTTCCAATGACCATTGTATCAGAAGCGGAATGTTTGACGAGGAGGGTTGGCTGCTTACCATGGACGGCGTGCGAACCGGGATGAACCTCTACGGTGCGGAAAAGAACGGCGCCGATACAGCGCAGCTGAATTTGGAGGAGCTTCAGCCTGTATGCGAGGCCGCAGAGGGTGAAACGGTAAGACTTTTGGATGTGGCACCTGTTCCGCCCTTCCGTGTGGGATATGTATCCTTTGCCTTGGACGATCCGAAGTCTATCACCTATTATTCGGCATCCTACAGAAACGGGGAATGGAAGCAATCCGAGCCGATTGCGTACGCCGGGGAATTTCTTGCGCCGGGTCAGACTGACGGCTCTCAGACCTATGTGGGAGGAATGGCGTATTATTACGGTGTGGGCGAAATGGGCTTTCATCCGGCGGACGGAGGCGAGACGGATACAAACAAGATTTACATAGCAAGGGCAGACGAGGAGAGCTGGCGCTTGGAGAGCTATGTGTCCAATGACTGCGGAGCAACTTATGTGCCGGAGCAGGTTATCCGCACAATTCCGAAGGACGGCAGACAGCGTAAGCTTTGGCGGCCGATTGTACCGATTTACGCTCAGGATAATATGCCTGTTTACTGGCATGAAGGAACGTATACCGCACACTCCGGCGGCTGGCATTCGGATGCGGTTATGTACATTGAATACGACCTGTAATGAAAAATGATTCGCATAAGACAGAGTATCGCTCCGATTATAAACTGTAATATTGAGAGGTTTTTGTTACTTGTAATATGATTTATAAATTATTTTAGCATACTATTGTAAATGTTTTTGATTAATTTTATAAATACTTGTCAAACTGCCGAAAATACAGCAAAAATTTAAAAAAATCTTGACAGGCAGATAAATTTGTGATATTATAAGCTAAACCGTTGAAGAAGAGTAAGTAAGATATGTAAACATCTGAACGAGAGAGCCATAGATGGTGGGATTATGGCACAGAAAGCATATCCGAATGGACTTCCGAGGGCACAGCCAAAGACCTTTTGTCGAGTATCTGTGACGTTTCAACACACGTTAGATGTTGGGGATATGCTTGTATCCTGTAAGGGCATGGATTTTATCCGTGAATCAAGGTGGCACCGCGAGTTTTCAGCTCGTCCTTGACTTAATTGTCAGGGACGGGCTTTTTTGGTTTCTTCCCTGAAATAAAATTTTGAGAAGGGATTGGTAAAAATGAAAATTACACCTACGTTTGATGAAGCAGCAAGGCTTGCCGATGATTATAAGGTAGTCCCGGTAAGCTGTGAAATTTATTCCGATGCGGTAACGCCGATAGAGGTGCTCAGAAAGCTGAAGTATGTCAGCCGTCACTGTTACCTCCTTGAATCCGCATTCGCGGACGAAAAATGGGGACGGTTCACGTTTTTGGGATATGATCCCAAAATGGAGATTACATGCATGGATGGGGTTATGAAAATAAAGTCGGGGAGCACGATAACCGTTGAAACTCAAACTCCGGGAAAAACCCTGAGAGAAATTATCAATGATTATAAAAGCCCTGTTATAGAGGGTATGCCGCCGTTTACCGGTGGGCTTGTGGGCTATTTTGCTTATGATTATATCAAATATTCCGAGCCAAATCTTAAAATTACAGCGGAGGACAGAGATAACTTTAAGGATTTTGATTTAATGCTGTTTGATAAGGTGATAGCCTTTGATAACTACAAACAAAAAATAATTCTCATTGCAAACTGCCGCTGTGACTCATTCGAAAGTGAATATCATAAGGCGGAGCGTGAGCTTTTGGATATGCGTGATTTAATCTTAAACGGCAGCCGCAGCGTGGAGGTTGGCAGAGCTTTATCGGAGCCGAGGCCGCTTTTCAGTAAAGAGGAATACTGCAAAATGGTCGAAAAGGCGAAGCAATATATTACGGACGGCGATATTTTTCAGGTTGTTCTGTCAAACAGAATAGAAATGGATTTTGAGGGCAGTCTGCTGGATACCTACCGTGTTTTGAGGGCAACCAACCCGTCACCGTATATGTTCTATTTTTCCGGTGAGGATGTGGAAATTGCCGGAGCATCGCCCGAAACCCTTGTTAAGCTTGAGGGCGGTGAGCTTCATACCTTCCCGCTTGCGGGAACACGCCCCAGAGGTAAAACCGAGAGCGAGGATGCGGCTCTTGAATCGGAGCTGCTCGCCGACGAAAAGGAATGTGCCGAGCATAATATGCTTGTGGATTTGGGCAGAAACGACCTCGGCAGGATATGCAAATTCGGAACGGTGGATGTTGAAAGATATATGGAGGTTCTGCGCTTCTCCCATGTTATGCATATCGGTTCAACCGTTCGCGGAGACATAGACGAAAAATACGATGCCTTGGATGCAATAGCTTCGGTTTTGCCCGCCGGAACACTGTCCGGTGCGCCGAAGTTCCGAGCCTGTCAGATAATAGACGAGCTTGAGAACAACAAGCGCGGCATATACGGAGGAGCAATAGGCTATATCGATTTTGCCGGGAATATGGATACCTGTATTGCAATAAGAATCGCATATAAAAAGAATAATAAGGTCTTCGTAAGGTCGGGTGCCGGTATTGTTGCGGACAGCGTGCCGGAAAAGGAGTACCGTGAGTGTATAAACAAGGCACAGGCGGTAATTAGCGCAATTTCGGAAGCGCAGGGAGGTATAGACAATGATTTTGCTGATTGATAACTATGACAGCTTTTCATATAATTTATTCCAGCTGGTTGGAGCGATAAACAGTGACATAAGGGTCATTCGGAACGATGCAATGTCGGTTGATGAAATCAGTGAGCTTCAGCCGTCACACATTATTATTTCGCCGGGGCCCGGTTATCCAAAGGATGCGGGTGTCAGCGTTTCCGCAGTAAAGGCTTTGGGAAACAGGATTCCGATTTTAGGCGTTTGCCTGGGACATCAGTCCATATGCGAGGCGTTCGGAATGACTATTGCTCCGGCAAAGCGGCTTATGCACGGCAAGCAGTCATATGTTAACCTTGACAATGATTGTCCGCTGTTTGCGGATATGAAAAATGAGATCAAGGTTGCACGTTATCATTCCTTGGCGGCGAGGGAGGACACACTTCCCGAATGCCTTAAGGTTACGGCGAGGACTGATGACGGCGAGATAATGGGGGTTATGCATAGAGAATATCCCATATACGGCGTGCAGTTCCATCCTGAGTCAATATTGACGCCGGATGGCCGCGCAATCGTCGATAATTTCTTAAACATAAAATAACGAATTATCAGGAGGAATATGCAATGATTAGAGAAGCGACAGCTAAGTTAATAGACGGAAGTGATATATCCTATGCGGAGTCAAGGGAGGTAATGGACGAAATCATGGGCGGCAATGCGTCTGATATTCAGATTTCGGCATATCTTACCGCACTTTCCTGCAAGGGTGAGACAATAGATGAAATTACCGGCAGCGCAGAATCGATGCGTGCCCACGCCTTGCCTATAAACCATAGTCTGGACGAAGTATTTGAGATTGTGGGAACCGGCGGCGATAACTCGCACTCCTTTAATATTTCAACAACCTCATCGATTATAATTGCAGCTTCCGGTACGAAGGTGGCGAAGCACGGAAACCGTGCTGCTTCATCTTTGAGCGGTGCGGCGGACTGTCTTGAGGCTTTGGGAGTAAACATTAATCTGACGCAGGAGCAGTGCATAAAGCTTTTGAATGAGGTAGGAATTTGCTTCCTTTTCGCACAGAAATATCATGCGTCAATGAAGTATGTTGCACCTGTGCGCAAGACTCTCGGTGTGCGTACCATATTCAATGTTTTGGGGCCGCTGACGAATCCTGCATCGGCAAATGTGCAGCTGCTCGGTGTGTATTCCGACAAGCTGCTTGAGCCTTTGGCGAGGGTGCTTTCAAATTTGGGCGTAAAGCGCGGAATGTCTGTGTACGGAACAGACGGTCTGGACGAGATTTCAATTTCCGCTCCAACCGTTGTATGTGAATTCGGAAACGGAGATTTTAAAACCTATGAGATTTCTCCTGCCGATTTTGGATTTGAGCCTTGTGATAAATCGGAAATAGTCGGCGGATCTCCGGCGGAAAATGCCGAGATTACACGCCGTATATTGGGCGGCGAAAAGGGCGCAAAGAGAAACGCCGTTATGCTTAACGCCGGAGCCGGACTGTATCTCAGTCATAAGGCTGACAGCCTTTCGGACGGTGTCAGACTTGCCGAGGAGCTGTGCGACAGCGGTGCGGCAATGAAAAAGCTTGATGAATTTATCGAGGCGTCCAACAGTGCTGATTGATTGAGGGCGTTGAAGATGCTCGGAAGGATGTGGAATAAAAATGATATTGGAGGAGCTTGCAAAATACTCCGAATACAGAGTTGAACAGGCGAAGAAATTACGGACGATTGACGACATAAAGAGAGAGGCGTATAGCCTGCCGAAAGGCAAAGGACGTTTTAAGGCGGCACTGGGGCGAGGCGGCGTTTCGTTTATATGCGAGGTGAAAAAGGCATCTCCGTCAAAGGGGATAATCGATGCGGAATTCGATTATTTGAATATTGCGCACGATTATGAACGGGCAGGGGCGGACTGCATTTCCTGCCTGACAGAGCCAAAGTGGTTTCTCGGTTCGGACAGGATTTTTCGCGAGATACGTGAGAGTGTGAATTTGCCGATGCTGAGAAAGGATTTTACGGTTGACGAGTATCAGATTTACGAGGCAAGGTGTATGGGAGCGGATGCGGTTCTGCTGATTTGCTCGATACTCAGTGCAGACAGGCTTTTTGAGTATCTCGGGATATGCAGGGCTCTCGGACTTGATGCCTTGGTGGAGACTCACAATGCGGAGGAGATTAAGACTGCCATTGCCGCCGGTGCGGAAATTATAGGAGTGAACAACAGAAATCTTAAGGATTTTTCCATGAATCTCGGAAACGCAGTTGAATTGGGCAAAATTATTCCCGAGGAAATTATTTTTGTTGCCGAATCAGGGATAAGGACGGCGGAGGATGTTAAACGAATGCGTGACGGCGGTGCCGATGCCGTTTTGGTCGGCGAGACGCTAATGCGTGCCGCAGATAAGACGGCAGCCTTGGCTGAGCTGAAAGGAGAGCTGTGATGGCAAGGGTGAAAATATGCGGCATATTCCGCAAGTGCGATACGGATTATGTTAATGCCGCAATGCCGGACTATGCCGGATTTGTGTTTTATCCAAGGAGTCACAGATATGTGACGGATGAGGCGGCGCAAGCTCTGCGCAGCAGTATTGACAGGCACATCGCAACGGTTGGGGTCTTTGTGGACGAGCCGAGAGAGCATATGCTGAGCCTATTGGACAGCGGTATTATCAATATTATTCAGCTTCACGGACATGAAACGGATGATGATATAGCCGCCATAAGACGTGAAAGACCGGGCATCGAGATATGGAAGGCGTTTAAGATAAGAAGAGCGGAGGATGCCGAAGCGGCAGAAAAATCCAAGGCGGATCGTATTTTGCTTGACAACGGGTACGGAACGGGAGAGAGATTTGAATGGTCGTATATAAAGGGGATTGGCAGACCGTTTATTCTTGCCGGCGGACTGAGCTGTGAAAATATAGATGAAGCAATGGACAAAATTTCGCCGTGGGGCGTTGACGTAAGCAGCGGCGTTGAGACCGACGGGGTGAAGGATTTTGGAAAAATAAGGCTGATTACATCAGCCGCAAAACGAAGATAGGAGTGATAAACTTGAAAAAAGGCAGATATGGAATACATGGCGGTCAGTATATTCCCGAAACGCTTATGAATGCGGTGAATGAGCTTGAGGAGGCATATAATTTTTATAAAAACGATAAGGAGTTCAATGACGAGCTGAATGCTCTGTTTAACGAGTATGCGGGGCGGCCGTCACGGCTTTACTATGCCGAAAAGGTGACACATGATTTGGGCGGAGCAAAGATTTACTTAAAGCGTGAGGACTTGAACCATACGGGCGCACACAAGATAAACAATGTTTTGGGACAGACGCTTTTGGCAAAGAAAATGGGAAAGACACGTGTTATTGCCGAGACGGGTGCAGGACAGCACGGAGTTGCAACGGCTACGGCGGCGGCACTTATGGGCATGGAATGTGAAGTGTTCATGGGACTTGAGGATACAAAGCGGCAGGCACTTAACGTTTATAAGATGCGTCTTTTGGGGGCAAAGGTTCACCCGGTGGAAAGCGGAACGGCAACTCTGAAGGACGCCGTATCGGAAACGATGCGAGAGTGGACAAAGAGAATCGATGATACGCATTATGTGCTCGGCTCGGTTATGGGGCCGCATCCGTTCCCGGAGATTGTTCGTGATTTTCAGTCGGTAATTTCCAAGGAAATAAAGGAGCAGATGCTCGAGAGGGAGGGAAGGCTCCCCGATGCGGTGCTTGCCTGTGTGGGCGGCGGTTCAAATGCTATCGGTGCGTTTTATCACTTTATCGACACGCCGGAGGTTGCGCTTATCGGCTGTGAGGCCGCCGGCAGGGGTGTAAACACCAAGGAGACGGCGGCAACAATTGCGACCGGACGGCTTGGCATATTTCACGGCATGAAGTCCTACTTCTGTCAGGATGAATACGGACAGATTGCCCCGGTATATTCTATTTCGGCAGGACTTGACTATCCCGGAGTTGGACCCGAGCATGCACATTTGTACGATATAAAACGGGCGCAGTATGTACCTGTGACTGATGATGAGGCGGTAAATGCCTTTGAGTATATGTCGAGGACGGAGGGAATTATTCCGGCAATAGAGAGCGCCCATGCGGTTGCTTATGCAATGAAGCTTGCGCCGCAGATGGGAAAGGATAAAATTATGGTTATAAATATTTCGGGACGCGGAGATAAGGATTGTGCCGCAATTGCCCGTTACAGAGGGGAGGACATTTCAGAATGAGAATAAGGGATGCGTTTGAAAACAGAAAGGCGTTTATCGCATTTATTACCTGCGGCGATCCCGATCTGGAGACAACGGAAAAACTAATACATGAAATGGCAGAGTCGGGTGCCGACTTGATTGAACTGGGCATACCGTTTTCCGACCCGACCGCAGAGGGACCGACTATTTTCTCGGCAAATATGAGGGCGCTCTCGGGCGGCGTTACCACGGATAAAATCTTTGAAATGACGGAAAGGCTTAAGGGACGGGTAAATATCCCCATGGTATTTATGACATATGCAAACGTTGTCTTTTCCTACGGAACGGAGCGTTTCTGCCGCCGTGCGGCGGAGTGCGGAATAAGCGGTATAATACTGCCGGATGTTCCGTACGAGGAGAAGGAGGAGTTTGCATCGGTGTGCCGCTCTGCAGGACTTGAGTTTGTGTCGCTGATTGCTCCAACCTCCCATGAGCGAATAAAGATGATAGCTTCGGAGGCGGAGGGATTTGTGTACTGCGTATCCTCGTTGGGAGTAACCGGTGTGCGGTCGGAGATAAAAACGGACATTTCCGAGATGATAAATGCCGTTAAGGCGGTCACGGATGTTCCTGCGGCAGTCGGCTTCGGAATATCCACACCTGAGCAGGCGGCACGCATGGCAGAGTCTGCCGACGGTGTGATTATCGGCTCGGCAATCGTGAAGCTTGTCGAAAAATACGGTAGTGACAGCGTTCCTTATGTGGGCGAATATGTAAAAAACATAAGGGCTGCGTTGGATAAAAAATGATCGTGAAGCTGTGTTTTGGCGAATAAAACAGAGCATTAAAAAAGACGGACGATAATTTGCATCGTCCGTCTTTTTGAGTTAAACCACCTATTTATTAAGAGATTGATACACGCCCCAGATTACCTTTGCCGCCTCGGCACGTGTTGCGGTGCCTCTGGGGTTGAAGCTTCCGTCCTCGTAGCCGTTGATTATCTCCATGCCAACGAGGGCAGACACAGCCTCCTCGGCATATGGTGCAATGCTGTCAACGTCGCTGAAGGAAAGCTCCGCTCCATCAGAGGCGACGCCCATTGCACGGTAGAGGATTGTTGCCATATCCTGACGCATAATAGGCTCGCCTATTCCAAAGTAGTCATCCGACTGACCCTGGACATAGCCGGCACGGACTGCGGAATAAACATAGGGTGCGTACCACGCATCGTTATTTACATCGGCAAATTTCGTATCTGTATCGTAGGATAAAACGCCGAACAGCTGAACCGCCATTTTGCAGAATTGCTCGCGCGTGACCTGACCCGCAGGATTAAACACGCCTTCCTCCATGCCGCTTACAATTCCCGCATAGTAAAGCCCCTCTATCGCATCCTTTGCCCAGCCGTAGCTGTCTATATCGTTAAACAGTGTCTGAGGTTTTGTATTATTGCTTTCGGAATTATTGTCCGTATCGTCTTTATCATTCTTGTCGCTTACCTCAGGAAATTTTGTTGTGCCGCCGCTGCCCGAATCGGAGCTGCTGCTGCCTCCGCCGGTGTTAAAGCCGGAGGTGG
The DNA here is from genome assembly GCA_902766745.1 of uncultured Ruminococcus sp. Taxonomy (GTDB): domain Bacteria; phylum Bacillota; class Clostridia; order Monoglobales; family Monoglobaceae; genus UMGS1820. The sequence continues at coordinate 43,936 of CACXES010000042.1, read as the reverse complement.
AGGAGCTTGGTTTTGCAACAGTGGAGCACTTGAGCACAGCGGAGTCCAAATTAAACTGTGCGTCAGCAACTGTATAGGTGACGGAAACGGTCACCTCGCCGTCCGATGGATAGTCGTTTTTGCTCGGAAGCATACGCAGCTCGGCAGAAGTTGTTCCCTCAGCTAAGTTAAATGACTTTGTATCTACAAGCTCGTCTTCTTCGTAAACGTTAACAGTTGCTTTTGCTTCTATTGCAGCCTTTTTATCACGTTTAAGCTCAATTGTATAGGACACACCTATGTTTATTTTATTCGGAAAGGATATCGTCGGCAGTGATGAAACTCCGTTTTGAATTGCCTTGATTTTATCTATCTCCGTTTCAAGTTTTTCACACATATAGTCCTTATACTCATCGCTGCTGTTTTCAATATCCTTGTATAATTGGTCTGAAATGCTGAGCAGCTCGCTGAGATATTCGCCGTAGTGCTTGTCCGAACTCATGCTTTGAATCAGAGTCAGCTGACGTTCTGTTGACTTTAGGCGATCATTTAGGCTTGCCTCCGCAAGGCTTCTGTTAAGTGTTGTTTCCTTCGACGAAATAACGGATTTTGCCGCAGCGTACTGGGAATATGCAGCAGAATCCTCGGGAATCCCGGATGCGGAAATACTGTCCTTCACCTTATTATACACATTCAGCGCAAATTGGTAGTCAATAAGAACCGAATCCTCCGCTGAGTTAAGCATTGATGCCAGAGATATAACCTCGCGGACGTTTTCCATACCGGTCAGAATCGGAGGAAGCTTTGTCAGAGCATCCGAATTTTTCATGTTATAGGTAAGATTGGCTTCGATATTTGCCTTCTCTGCAGAGGTAAGCTTATCGTAGGTGGCTGCCGCTGTATCCGCCGCAGATTTCAGTGCGGATATGTCCGCAAGACTCTTATCCTCGTTATAGAACGAAAGAGTGTCTGTATCGGGCAGAGCAATAATCATATCGTATACTGCCTGTTCCTTTTCGGAAAGCTTCGGAACAACGGGACCCTCCTTAATGCTTAGGGTCGGCGTAAATGTCACGGTATTTCCCTCGGAATCGACTGCCGTGAAATCGGTAAACGAAATACTGTCTGCGGTCGGCACTGCGTCAGACTTAATCTTTACGCTGCATAGCGTAAGCTTTCCGCTTTGCGCCGCAGATGACGAACCGTTTTGAAATACAACGGTGCTGCCCTTTTTGGTGATACTCTCCTCGCCGTCCTTAAGCTTTGCGTCAAAGTCATAGCTTATAAGCTCGGCTGACGTAAAGGATAGGGTAAAGCCGAACGACTTCAGCTCGGGCAGGACATCAAGGGATGAAAATATAACCGAGTAGCTGCCGTCTGTCTCCTTAAAATAATTTCCGCTTATATTGACCGAAACTGTTTCCGGCTGTGTATCGTCGCCCGTCTCAGGCGTCTGAACCTCGCCGCCGTCCTCAACCTGCGGAACGATGGACGTTCCTTCCGAGTAAACGGGGGCGGACGCCGCAAGCATAAGTGCGGCAAGGCAGGCACTGATTTTCTTTAATGCATTTGTGCTTAACATAGTGTTCCTCCGTGAATTATGAATTTTATAACTATATTATAACGTATAAAATCTCATGCGGCATTAAACTTATGTCACAATAACATTACAAAACAGTGACGTGAATACCCTTTTTTTGTAAAAACAGATAAAAGTTGAATATTTATAATATTTTACTTGCAAAACACCGAGAATAGTGATAAAATAGATATAATTGATTATTGTGGGAGGACAGGATTAAAAATGGGCTTTAAAAAAGTTGTTGAAAAAATAATCGGCACCTACAGCGATAGGGAGCTTAAGAAAATCTACCCCATTGTGGATAAGGTGACTGCCCTTGAAGATACAATGGCAAGCAAGACCGATGCTGAGTTGCGTGCCATGACGGATATATTTAAGGAAAGACTGAAGATGGGTGAGACCACGGACGATATTCTTCCGGAGGCATTTGCTGTCTGCCGCGAGGCGTCATGGCGAGTGCTCGGAATGAAGCACTTTCCCGTTCAGATTGTGGGCGGTATTGTTTTGCATCAGGGTCGTATTGCCGAGATGAAAACCGGTGAAGGTAAAACCCTGGTGGCGACCCTTCCTGCGTATTTGAACGCTCTGACCGGTGAGGGTGTACACATTGTCACGGTAAACGATTACCTTGCAAAGCGTGACAGCGAGTGGATGGGGAAGCTCTATAATTTCCTCGGCCTGACCGTAGGTCTTGTTATCCACGAAAAGGATAACGGGGAGCGCAAGGATGCATACAATGCGGACATTACTTACGGCACCAACAACGAGATGGGCTTTGACTATCTCCGTGATAACATGGTTATATATAAGGAACAGAAGGTGCAGAGAGGTCATGCCTTTGCAATTGTGGACGAGGTGGACAGCATCTTGATCGATGAGGCAAGAACTCCGCTAATCATATCGGGTGTGGGTGATAAATCCACGGATTTATATATGCAGGCGGACAGGTTTGCAAAAACCTTGAGGTTCAAAAAGGTTGTTGAAACCGACTCCAAGGTTGAGGTTGAGGAAGAGCATGAGTTTGACGATTACGACTACATCGTTGACGAGAAGGCGCACACTGCCATTCTTACGCCGCAGGGTGTTGAAAAGGCGGAGAAGTATTTTAACCTCGAAAACCTGACCGATCCCGACAATATGACGATTTCGCATCATATAAATCAGGCGATTAAGGCTATCGGCGTTATGAAGCGCGACAAGGATTATGTCGTAAAGGACGGCGAGGTTATTATAGTAGACGAGTTCACCGGGCGTATGATGTTCGGCCGCCGCTACAGTGACGGTCTGCACCAGGCGATAGAGGCGAAGGAGGGCGTTACCGTAGAGAACGAGAGCAAGACCTTGGCGACAATTACCTTCCAGAACTTCTTCAGACTTTACAAAAAGCTTTCGGGCATGACGGGTACCGCCCAGACCGAGGAGGAGGAGTTTCAGGAGATATATAAGCTGGATGTTGTGGTTATTCCCACGAACAAGCCTTTGGCGAGGGTTGACCTTCCGGACTGCATATACAAGACGGAGCTCGGAAAGTTCAATGCGGTAATAGATGAGATTGTTGCGGCACACGAAAAGGGTCAGCCGGTGCTTATCGGCACCGTTTCAATCGAAAAGTCGGAGCTGTTGAGCAAGCTCCTCAGAAAGCGCGGAATAAAGCACAATGTCTTGAATGCGAAGTTCCACGATAAAGAGGCGGAGATTGTCGCTCAGGCAGGAAAGAAGGGTGCCGTAACCATTGCCACCAACATGGCGGGAAGAGGTACGGATATTGTCCTCGGCGGAAACGCTGAGTTTATGGCAAAGGCGGAGATGGAGAAGCAGGGCTTCCCCGAAGAAATGATTGTTCAGGCGACAGGCTTTGCGGAGACCGACGATGAGGAGATTATAAATGCGCGCGAGACCTTCCGTGAGCTGTATGACAGATTCAAGGCGGAAATCGCACCGGAACAGAAGGAGGTGCTTGATGCCGGCGGCTTATATATTATAGGTACGGAGCGGCACGAGAGCAGACGTATAGACAACCAGCTCCGCGGTCGAAGCGGAAGACAGGGCGACGTGGGTAAGTCGAGGTTCTACCTGTCACTTGAGGACGATCTTATGCGTCTGTTTGCGCCCGAGAGAATAAATAAGATAATGGAAACCTTCGGCATGGAGGAGGATGAGGCGATAGAGAGCAAGATGCTCAGCAATGCTATCGAGACTGCTCAGCAGAGGGTTGAGGGCAGAAACTTTGATATAAGAAAGCACGTCCTTCAGTATGACGATGTCAACAATCAGCAGCGTGAGATGATTTATGAGCAGAGAAACCGTGTGCTTGACGGCGAGGATATGAGAGGCTATATCATAAACATGATAAGCGACACAATAGAATCGATTGTTGCCAAGTATTCCGCTGTATCGGAAGCCCCGGAGGAATGGGAATGGGCGCCGCTTAGGGAGCATATGACATCGGTGTTCGGTGAGCTCCCCGAGGAGACCTATGATTTCAGCGAGCATGAGCTTGACCATATGACAAGGGACAGCTTAAAGGAGCATTTGTTTGAGGATGCAGAGGAGCGTTATGCGGAGAAGGAGGCAGAGTTCGGCGATGTAATGCGTGATGTGGAGCGCATACTTATGCTCCGTGTTGTTGACCAGAAGTGGATGGATCATATCGACAATATGGAACAGCTTCGTCAGGGGATAAACCTCCGTGCTTATGCCCAGAGAGATCCGGTTATCGAGTACAAGTTTGAGGCGATGGATATGTTCGAGGAGATGATCGCTTCTATCAAGGAGGATACGGTCAAGTACCTCTATCATGTTGTGCCTCAGAACAGGATTGAAAGACAGCAGGTGGCAAAGCCTGTGGCTGAAAATCACGGCGATGACGGAACCGTTGCAAAGAAGCCGGTTCGTCGGGTCAACAAGATAGGCAGAAACGATCCCTGCCCATGCGGCAGCGGAAAGAAGTACAAGAACTGCTGCCTGGCAAAGGATCAGGAGCAGAAGCGCAGCAACTGACAGCGTTGTGTGAGTTGCATAATTATGAGTTGCATAATATTGTATAAAATTTAAGGATGTGATAATGTGATAGCTTTTTTTGAAGACTACAAGCTGGGACTTGAAAGCATGGAAAAGGATATAACGGATTTGAGGGATTCACTTTAGCATAGAAAAGACAAAGACCGAGATATCCGAGCTTGAAGACAAAACAGTTAAAGCTGACTTCTATGACGATATGGATGCGGCAGGCAAGGTTATGCAGAAGCTGAAGGGTCTGCGTGACAAGCTTGAACGCTATGATAAGCTTAAAGCCTCATGGGAGGATTTGACAACACTTGTGGAGCTTGCCATAGAGGAGGACGACGAGAGCGTGCTTGACGAAATAAAGTCGGCGTACAAGGAGCTTTGCTCAAATTTAGAGACCATGAAGCTTGAAACATTGCTTTCGGGCAGATATGACAAGAACAATGCGATAATAACCCTTCACGCCGGTGCCGGCGGCACCGAGGCGCAGGATTGGTGCGAGATGCTGTACCGTATGTATACCCACTGGGCTGAGCGGCACGGCTATCGTGTTGAAACACTGGACTTCTTAGACGGTGAGGAGGCCGGATTGAAAAGTATAACCTTCTTGGTTGAGGGTCTTAACGCCTACGGCTATGCCAAGTCGGAAAAGGGTGTTCACAGACTGGTCAGAATTTCGCCCTTCGATTCGGCGGCGAGACGTCACACCTCCTTTGCTTCGGCAGAGGTTATGCCGGAGATTGACGATGATATAGATGTTCAGATAAATCCTGAGGATTTGCGTGTGGACACCTACCGTTCCAGCGGTGCGGGCGGACAGCACATCAATAAGACCGAGTCGGCGATTCGTATCACTCATATCCCGACCGGGGTCGTGGTGACCTGCCAGAACGAGCGTTCACAGCATAAGAACCGTGAAACGGCTATGAAAATGCTGAAATCCAAGCTGATTGAGATTGCTGAGCGTGAGCACAAGGAGAAAATTGAGGATTTAAAGGGCGTTCAGATGGAAATCGGCTGGGGCAGTCAGATACGCTCGTACGTTTTTCACCCGTATACCATGGTCAAGGACCATAGGACGAATTACGAGGTGGGCAATATCGGTGCGGTTATGGACGGCGATATTGATGGCTTTATCAACGCATATCTGATTGCAAAATCAAGAGGAGAAATATAAGGATGTTTGAAAAACTTTCATTTATAGAGGAACAGTTTGAGGCTTTGGCTCAGAAGATAAGCGACCCCGAGGTAATGGCGGATATGGATAACTGGCGCAAGCTGTGCAAGGAGCATTCGGACATGGCGCCTATTGTCGAAAAATATCGGGAGTATAAGAAGAATCAAGGCGATATAGAGGCCGCCGAGCTGATGATGGAGGATCCCGAGACCGACAAGGAATTTAAGGAAATGCTTGTCGAGGAGATAAAGACGGCAAAGGAAAATATCGGGAGAATAGAAGAGGAATTGAAAATTCTGCTGCTTCCGAAGGACCCCAATGACGATAAGAACGTTATCGTTGAAATCCGCGGCGGAGCGGGCGGAGATGAGGCTGCGCTCTTTGCCGGTGACCTTTTCAGAATGTACTCGATGTATGCGGATTCAAGGCGCTGGAAAACCGAGGTCTTGAGCCTGTCGGAAATCGGGATAGGCGGGATCAAGGAAGTTACCTTTATGATAGAGGGTGAGGGCGCTTACAGCAGACTGAAGTTTGAGAGCGGCGTTCACCGTGTTCAGCGAGTACCGGAAACCGAATCGAGCGGACGTATTCACACCTCAACGGTCACAGTGGCGGTTCTGCCGGAGGTTGACGAGGTAGAGGTGGAGATAAACCCCGATGATTTGCAGATTGATACCTACCGCTCCAGCGGAGCGGGCGGACAGCACGTCAACAAGACCGAGTCGGCAATCCGCATTACGCATATTCCGACAGGAATAGTTGTTGCGTGCCAGGATGAGCGTTCGCAGCACAAAAACCGCGAGGCGGCAATGAAGATGCTGCGTTCGAGGCTCTATGATAAAATGGAAAAGGAGCGGAGTGAATCCATCGCCGCCGACAGAAAGAGCCAGGTCGGCACGGGCGACCGAAGCGAGAGAATCCGTACCTATAACTTCCCGCAGGGGAGAATGACGGATCATCGTATCGGTCTGACCCTGTACAAGCTGGAGCAGATAATGAACGGTGATTTGGACGAGATAATCGACGCTTTGATCACCACCGACCAGAGCGAGAAGCTTAAGGCTCAGGCTGAAGAGTTAAAATAAATACATTGCAGGTTTCGCATATTGCGGAGTCTGTGTTAATCGAGGGATCGGTTTATGAAAACAAAATTTCTGACAACCGCCGACAGCGATTTGAGTATTGCCGCCGATATTTTAAATGCCGGCGGCAATGTGATTTTTCCCACCGAAACGGTTTACGGCCTCGGTGCGGACGCGACAAATCCCGCAGCGGTGAAAAAAATCTTTGAGGCAAAGGGCAGACCTGCGGACAACCCGCTTATTGTCCATATCAGCAGTATTGATATGTTGAACGGTATTGCCGAGAGTGTGCCCGATGCGGCACAGGCACTGATGGACAAATTCTGGCCGGGTGCGCTTACGATAATTTTAAATAAATGTAAAAATGTTCCATATGAAACAACGGGAGGGCTTGATACCGTTGCGGTGAGGATGCCGTCGAACGAGGCGGCACGGCGGCTGATTGAGGCTGCGAAGCTTCCTATTGCCGCACCCAGTGCAAATCTGTCGGGAAAGCCCAGTCCTACGTCGTTTAAGCATTGCGTACAGGATATGGAAGGCAGAGTTGATGCGATAATTGACGGCGGCGATTGCGAAATCGGCGTTGAATCCACCGTGTTGGATATGAGCGGCGAGGTTCCGCTTCTGCTCAGACCGGGCGGCGTTACTCTTGAACAGCTCAAAGAGGTAGTGGGACGGGTGGACAGTGCCACCGAATTGAAGAACGGCGAAGCACCCAAGTCACCGGGGCTTAAATATAAGCATTATTCGCCCAAGGCGGAGGTTGTTATCCTATCCGGGACAACAGACAGCGTCAGTTCGTATATAAAAAATGCCGGTAAAGGGAAGAAAACGGGGCTTTTGGTCTTTGACGAGATGCCGCACATCGATGTTGATGTTGTTATTTCGCTTGGAAGTATAAATAAGCCGTTTGAAGCGTCACATAGGCTGTTTTCGGCACTCAGAGAGATGGACGAGAAGGGTGCGGAAATTGTGTTTGCCCCCGAGATTGGTGAGAGCGGAATGTGGAGGGCGGTGCATAACAGATTGTACCGTGCGGCAGGCGGCAGAGTTGTGTCGACGGAGAAAAGCACAACCGAGGTTTTGTTTGTGTGTACGGGAAATACCTGCCGAAGTCCCATGGCGGCGGCAATATTCAATAAGCTGTGTGTCGAGAGTGGAGTAGACGCTCATGCGGATTCCGCCGGAATTTTTGCGGACGGCGGCGAGGTGAGCCGAAATTCCGCAGCGGTGGCGGCGGAGCTTGGGATTGACATATCCGGAAGAAAATCCGTACAGCTGACAGCGGAGATGATAAGCTCTGCGGATTTGGTGCTGGTTATGACGGCACAGCATAAGATGATGATTGAGCATATGCTCGGCGGCAGTGAGAAGGTTCGGACATTCTCGGAATTTCTCGGTATGCCTGCGGAGGTTCCCGACCCCTACGGCGGAGATATTGAGGTTTATCGAAGCTGCCGTGACACGCTGATTCGGTTGATTGAAAAGGTGATAGAAAAGCTATGATAAAGTTTGAAATGCTGTCGGCTGACAATGTCAGAGAGGTGTGGGAGCTTGAAAAGCGTTGCTTTGACGACCCGTGGACATATAATATGTTTGAAAGTGAGCTTGATAACCGTATTTCCGTCTATATAGTCGGTCGTGACATTGACAGCGGAGCCGTTGCGGCTTACGGCGGAGTTTGGATGATGTATGACAGTGCGGACATAACGAATGTTGCGGTTGCGCCCGAGTATCGGCGCGGAGGGCTCGGCAGTGAGATTTTGCGGCTTTTGATGAAGGTATGCGCAGAACACGGCATAAAGGCGGTGAACCTTGAGGTCAAGGCGTCTAATTCAGCGGCGCTTGCGCTTTACGAGAAATTCGGGTTTGTCCGCTGCGGACTACGGAAAAAATATTATCATAACACCGAGGATGCGGTGCTTATGTGCATGGAAACAAGTGAAATTTCGGATTAAGACATATTATTTTAGGGTGGAGATAAAATGAATATTTTGGCGATTGAAAGCTCGTGTGACGAGACGGCTGCTGCGGTTGTGCGAGACAGGTTTGAGATTTTGTCCAACGTGATTAATACACAGATTGACATACACAAGGAGTACGGCGGCGTAGTTCCGGAGATTGCATCGAGAAAGCATATTGAAAATATAAGCGTTGTGGTTGACAGGGCAATAATTGATGCCGGACTTTCAAAAAGTGATATTGATGCGGTGGCGGTGACCTACGGCCCGGGGCTTGTGGGTGCGCTCCTTGTCGGGGTGTCTTATGCAAAGGCGTTTGCCTATGCGCTGAACAAGCCGCTGATTCCGGTGCATCATATAAAGGGGCATATAAGTGCGAATTACCTCGAAAATCCGCAGCTTAAACCGCCGTTCATCTGCCTTGTGGCATCGGGCGGTCACAGTCATATAGTCAGGGTTGACAGCTACTGTGACTATACCGCACTGGCAAGAACCCGTGACGATGCCGCAGGCGAGGCATTTGATAAGGTGTCGAGGGTTCTCGGCTTCGGATATCCCGGGGGGCCGGCAATACAGAAGGCGGCGGAGCAGGGCAATCCATACGCAATCGACTTTCCGAGGGTTAATATGGGGAAGGATGGATTTGATTTCAGCTTCAGCGGAGTTAAGACTGCGGTGCTGAACTACATACACAACGCCGAACAAAAGGGCGAGAAGATAAACAAGTATGATGTTGCCGCATCGTTTCAGGAGGCGGTGATAGACGTCCTGTCAAGGCATTTGATAAGCTGTGCGAGAGCAAACGGAATCGAGAGGCTTGCCCTTGCCGGCGGCGTTGCCGCAAATGTACCGCTGAGGGAAAGAGTTTCGCAGCTTGCAAAGGCAGAGGGCATGGAATTTTATTTCCCTCGACTTGAGCTTTGCACTGATAATGCGGCGATGATAGGCTGTGCCGCATTTGCGGAATTTGAGCGGGGACGGCTCGGGGATATGAGCCTTAACGCCATGCCGAACCTATCAATAGAGGACTAATAACAAAAGCGTAACGGCCCTGCTCCGTAAAAGAGCGGAATGAACCGTTACGCTTTATATATACAATGTTTATTTTCGGAGCGCAGCACTGCACTTTATTTTCCGGGAAATGATGATCCATACCGTGCCGAGAATTGCAATATAAATGCTTATCCACTGCGAGGTGGAAAGCAGACCGACATGGCCGCGGATTATGTCACCGCGCAGAAATTCGTCACAGAAGCGAATAACCGAGTACGAGAGTAGGTACATCGGAAACAGCCCTCCCTTAAAGCGTTCCTTTTTCAGCAGATGTCTGAATATTACGAACAGCACAAGGTTTAAGGCGGCCTCGAGAAGCTGGACGGGGAATCGGCATACATCGTTTACGGCCGGGGATAAAACATTACCGTGTACCGTAAAGCCGAAGTGTGATTCAATCCCGAAGCAGCAGCCGCCGAGGAAGCAGCCGACACGGGCAAAGCTGTGAAAGAGCGGAGCGGCGGATGCCATTATATCGGCGTAAGCCTTAAAATCCAGATTTTTAAGCCTTATCCAAACCGAGGCGAAAATCATTCCGCCGATAAGACCGCCGTAAAATACCGAGCCGCCGAAGAATTGTACACTTGTGTTTATAAAGTCCTTAAACCCTCCGACCTCTGAATACATATAGAATTTATCGAGATTTGTGACGGCAAACATTATGTGGCCGCCAAGCAGAATGCCGACACAGGTCACCAGCAGCCATATAATCGCATCGTTGTCATCAAGACCGTACATTCGGATTTGACGGCAGAAGTACACGCCTGACGTAAGCAAGCCTATGACCGACATAACGGCGTACATGGATATTATTTTGCCGAATACGGAAATTATCGGATACATTATTTATCACCACTACATATTATTTGCAAGAAAAACGCCGCAGCGGAGGAGTAAAATCTGTCCGCTGCAGCGTCATAGACTAAGTATAAACTCAGTTAAATATGGACGGATCGATAGATTCAAGTCCGGCAAGACCGGCTGCGCCGATACCTGCACAAACACAGATACCGCAGATCAGACCGATTGAAGCAAAGGCAACGCCTATGATACCGAGAACCAAGCCGGCGGTTGCGGCACCCGAGGGTCTGCCGTAAGCCATTGTAGACTTTTTGCGGCCCTTAACACCGAAAATAATGCCGAGGATAGCGCAGATAAAGCCTATTACCCCAATGCCGGGAATTGCACTCACAAAAAAGCTGACAATTCCGACAATCCCCAAAATCATAGCGGCAATTGACATTCCCTTTCCGTCACTCGGCGGCATATTGTAGTTGGGATTCATGCCGTAGTTGGGATCCATGCCGTAGTTGGGATCCATTCCTTCCGGATTCTGATATCCGTTGAATCCGCCGTCGTTCGGCATACCGTTGTTCGGCATACCATCGTTCGGCATACCATCGTTCGGCATACCATCGTTAGGCATACCGTTGTTGTTATTGAATTCATCCATTGCAAATCTCTCCCTTCAATAGATTTAATTTGAGTATATCATAATATATACCAAAAGTCAACAAATTTTTTGACATGAATTTGACTGAATGGTCAAATTGTGTAAAATGATAATGTATAAGCAAAAATTTTATGTGTAATGCTAATTTAATTTGATTTTTTTGATAAACTATGATATACTTATGACAGTCTATGTATAAATTTATGCATTATTATATTAATAAATTACATAAATTTGACATACAAAGTATTATTTAAAGCGGAATGTTCATAGACTGTAACAGAGAGTACAAGCTGTCTGCTGCAGCTTGAGAAAGGAATGATATTTATGAACAAAAACATGACATTCGGACTGCGGATAATTGCTCTGGTGATTTGTGCAGCACTGTCGGCGGCAGGGTTTTATAACCCCGGCTCAGCTAAGGTGTTTGCCGACGGAGCGGAGGAGCTGAGAGGAGTATGGGTGTCAACTGTCGGAAATATTGACTATCCGTCGAGGCAGACCACAAACCCTGATACATTGAAAAGCGAAATGACCCGTATTTTGGATAATTGTAAGGCAATGGGCTTTAATGCAGTGTTTTTCCAGGTTAGACCCTGCGGCGATGCATTTTATAAGTCGTCAATATTCCCGTGGTCAAAGTACCTTACCGGAACGCAGGGCTTAGCGCCGGACGGCGGCTTTGATCCCCTTGAATTTGCCGTAGCCGAGGCGCACGCAAGGGGGATACAGCTCCATGCATGGATAAATCCTTACAGGATTACCAACACCGCCTCCGATAACCCGTATCTTGCAAAGAGCAATCCCGCTGTTCTTAATCCGAACCTTGTTATGACTGACGGTGACGGGAAGATGTACTACAACCCTGCGGACAGCGAGGCTATTGACCTGATAGTGCGCGGTGCGGAGGAGATAGTTCAAAATTATGATGTCGACGGTCTGCACATGGATGATTACTTCTATCCGAGCGGAGGCTTCAATGATGATACGGCGTATTCGTATTATAAGGACGAATATCCCGACAGAGATGCATGGCGCCGATCCAACGTGGATAGGCTTGTAAAAACAATGGATGAAAGACTTCACGCAATAAAGCCTGCGATACAGTTCGGAATAAGCCCGAGAGGTATCTGGGCGAATAAAAGCGAGATGGCAGAGGGCAGCGACACCAACGGCGGCGGCTCGTATACGACTATATACGCCGACTCCAGAGGTTGGGTAAAGAACGGCTGGGTAGACTATATCATGCCTCAGATTTACTGGAATATAGGCTATGCGGCGGCGGATTACAGCGTGCTTTGCGACTGGTGGTCAGAGGTTGTCGCAGGCACCGATGTCAGACTTTACATAGGCGAGGGTGCGTACAGAACCACCTCGAGCACTCTGCCGGCGTGGACGGGCGACAACGGTACAAACGAGCTTCGCACGCATGTGTTAAATGGCAGAGCAAACCCGAATATCAGCGGCTACTGCTTCTTCACCTATAACGATTTTATTGAAAATTCGGCAATTTATGCACTTATGCAGGAGCTTAACGGCGAGTCTGCCGAAGCCCCCGGCGGAGCGGTTATGGTAAACGGCGATGCGGATAACAGCAGTGACACCAATGCGGCAGGAGGAGAAACATCTCCGCCGCCGCTTGTGGATGAATCACAGGCTGCGCCGGGCGGCGGAAACGGCGACTCCTCGCTCAGCTCGAGCGGCGATGTGTCTGCGGAGCCGGACGGCGAATATAAGAATAAGTTCACCGATCTGGATGGCTACTGGTGGGCGATGGATGCCATAAACGGTCTTGCGTCAAGAGGAATCATAAAGGGCAGAAGCGAGACGGAGTTCGACCCCGATGCGAAGATTACCAGAGCGGACACGACGGTTCTTCTCTTCCGTGTGCTCGGAAAGAGTGCGGAGTTCACCGATAATTTTGACGATGTGTACCCGGGTAAATACTATTATAATGAAATAGGTGCGGCGAAGGCACTGGGGATTGCCACCGGAGTCGGCGACAACAACTTTGACCCGGACGCAAAAATCACCCGTGAGGATATGGCGAGCCTTGTTTATCGGGTGCTGCACTCTGAGGGGATGATAACCAGTATTCCGAATACCGGCGTACTGAATGAGTTCTCTGACAGAAACGACATATATTTCTATGCGAGAGATGCCATGGCGGCGTGCGTGAGCAACGGACTTATGGGCGGTTACGGCGACGGTACGATTAACCCCAAGGGTTACGCCAGCCGTGTGGAGGTTGCCCTGATTATGTGGAGAATACTGAATAAGCTTTAATATGCAGAAAAATATTGCGGTTCGGGCTTGAAATTATCATTATATTATATTATAATAGTTATATATGCAAAATTCGGACGCAAGGATTTCAGAAAGGTTGATACAATATGAAAAATACTGAAAAGACAATGGAGAAAATAGTTGCTCTTTGCAAGGGCAGAGGATTTATATACCCCGGCTCGGAAATTTACGGCGGTCTTGCGAACACATGGGATTACGGTCCCTTGGGCGTAGAGTTCAAGAACAATGTAAAGCGTGCATGGTGGAAGAAGTTTATACAGGAGAGCCCGTATAACGTAGGTCTTGATGCGGCGATACTGATGAATCCGAAGACATGGGTTGCATCCGGTCATGTGGGCGGCTTTTCGGATCCGCTTATGGATTGTAAGGAGTGTAAGGCACGCTTCCGTGCGGACAAGCTTATCGAGGATGCGGCAGGCGTTTCGGCGGACGGCTGGTCTGACGAGAAGATGATGCAGTATATTGAAGATAACAATATCCCCTGTCCCGAATGCGGAAAGCATAATTTCACGGATATACGCAAGTTTAACCTTATGTTCAAGACGTTTCAGGGCGTTACCGAGGACAGCAAGAATGAAATATACCTCCGTCCCGAAACGGCGCAGGGTATTTTCGTAAACTTCAAGAGTGTTCAGCGTACCTCGAGAAAGAAGATTCCCTTTGGTATAGGTCAGGTAGGTAAGTCGTTCAGAAACGAAATCACCCCGGGCAACTTCACCTTCAGAACCCGAGAGTTTGAGCAGATGGAGCTGGAGTTCTTCTGTAAGCCGGGCACGGATTTGGAGTGGTTTAAATACTGGAAGGACTACTGCAAGAACTTCCTTTTGTCGCTTGGCATTGCGGAGGAGAATATTAAGCTCCGTGACCACGAACAGGAGGAGCTGTCGCACTACAGCAACGCAACCACCGATATTGAATTTATGTTCCCCTTCGGCTGGGGTGAGCTTTGGGGCATTGCCGACAGAACCGACTTTGACTTAAAGCAGCACAGCGAGTTCAGCGGCGAAAAAATGGAGTATACCGATCCCGAAAGCGGCGAAAAATATATTCCGTACTGCATAGAGCCGTCGCTGGGCGCAGACCGTGTGGCTTTGGCGTTCCTGGTTGAAGCATATGATGAGGAGATAGTAGATCCCGAGAAAAATGATGTGCGTACGGTTATGCATCTGCATCCGGCACTTGCTCCGATTAAGGCGGCTGTTTTGCCGCTTTCCAAAAAGCTGTCGGATAAGGCGCGCGAGGTGTATTCGGTTCTGGCTTCGGAATTTATGTGTGAATTTGACGAATCCGGAAGTATAGGAAAGCGTTACCGCAGACAGGACGAGATCGGAACACCCTATTGCATAACCTATGACTTTGACTCGGAGGAGGACGGAAGCGTAACCATTCGTCACCGTGATTCCATGGAGCAGGAAAGAGTTAAGATAGAGGACTTGGTAGAGTATATCAGAACCGGAATCAGATTCTGATTCCGGTAGAGGCAGGCTCTGTGCGGACTGTCTTGGAGAGAGATGAAGGATACGGAGGTGTGGGCGTATGAGCATGGACACGGTTGTCGGTCATGAGATTGTACGAAAGCTGCTTGCGGATACGGCGGCATCGGGAACGGTCAGTCATGCCTACATCTTTGAAGGCAAGTCGGGCGTCGGACGAAAGACTGCTGCAAAGGCTTTTGCTGCCCTTGTGTCAGGCTGCGGAGGCAAGTATGACGCAGACAGCAATCCGGATATTGCCGTTGCGGATAACGCACGCTTCGGCGATACAAAAAAGAAAACGCCGGGACTTTCCATTGATGCGGTGCGAGCCTTGAAAAAGGATGTATATACAAGGCCGTATATGAGCGACAGAAAGGTGTATATTATCCCTGACTCCGAGCGTATGGCTCCGCCGGCGCAGAACAGCCTTCTTAAAATATTTGAGGAGCCGCCGCCATATTGTACAATAATAATGATAACGGACAACGCCAACAGCCTTTTGCAGACAATTCGTTCCCGTGCGATTATTGTCAGATTTCAGCCGTTGGAGCGTGCTCAGGTCGAGAGTTACCTCGTTGAAAAGGCCGGTGTTTCGGCGGAACGTGCTGCCGTTCTGGCGGCAATAAGCGGCGGAAGCATAGGCAGGGCACTTGAACTCAGCGAGGACGATGAAGCCATAGCGCAAAGAGATACGGTCATCGGCTGTCTGATGAACTGTATGAAAACCGAGAAGCGGCCGCTTTATGATTTTATTAAGTTTTTAAAACAAAACAAGCCGCAAATCAAGGAAATACTTGAGGTTTTGTCAACGTGGTTTGAGGATGTTCTTCATATAAAGTGCGGAGGAGCTGTGGAGGTAAATGCGGATAAGGCAGAGGAGCTGAAGCGGTTCGGTCGTGCCGTTACCCGTGAGGCGGCGTTCAGACTTTGTGAGATTGTTACAAAATATACGCTTGCAATAGGTAGAAATGCGAATTATTCAATCGCCGTACAGTGTATGGCTTTTGAATTTTGGGAGGAAATACATGGTAGAAGTTATAGGAGTGCGTTTTAACAACGCAGGCAAAATCTATTATTTTGACCCCAAGGGCGAAAAAATCAGCGTCGGGACGAGAATCCTGGTAGAAACCGCCCGAGGCGTGGAAATGGGACATGTTGTTATGCCAAATTCTGAGGTTGAGGATTCGGAGATTGTCCCGCCGCTTAAGCCGATTATCAGAATAGCTGAAGAGGACGATTTTGCACGTCTAAAGGAGAATAAGGAGAAGGAAAAGGAAGCCTTCATAATTGCCAACGAGAAAATTGCGGAGCACGGAATTGATATGAAGCTTGTGGATGTTGAGTACACATTTGACAGAAACAAGATAATTTTCTACTTTACCGCTGACGGACGTGTTGACTTCCGCGAGTTGGTAAAGTCGCTTGCCGGGATTTTCCATACGAGGATTGAACTTCGGCAGATAGGCGTTCGTGATGAGGCACGACAGCTCGGGAGCTTCGGTATCTGCGGAAGATATGTGTGCTGCGGCACGTTTTTGGACGACTTTAAGCCCGTTTCGATAAAGATGGCGAAGGAGCAGGGATTGTCGCTTAACCCCACAAAGATTTCGGGTATCTGCGGCAGGCTTATGTGCTGCCTGCAATACGAGCAGAACGTGTATGATGAAATGCTGAAAAAGCTCCCGAATAAGGGAGCCCTTATCGATACACCTGACGGAAAGGGGCTTGTGGTTGATGTTGCAACGCTTAAGGGCGAGGTAAAGGTTAAGTTTGACAACGGTGACGCTGTTCGCTTTGCAAACTATAAGGTGGCGGACATCAATTCCGACGAGGTTCGGGTCACTAAGGCTGAAAGCGCAGAGGATGTGGCTGTGCCGGAATTGCCGGAGGAGCAGCCTGAAAATGAAAGTTCCGAAGCGCTGCACAGAAGCAGACCGAAACGTCGCCGTGATAAGCGAGGACGGAGCAAGAGGACAGATGCAGAGAGCATTGAAGCTTCAAACAGCGGCAGCGGCGATAAAGGTGATGCGCCGAATCGGGGCGAACGGAGAGGCAGAGGCGAGAGAAATGCCGGGCGCAGAAGGAATGACAAAGGTACGCGGAACAGCCGCGGAGATCAAAAGACCAATGCACCGATAATTCATTTGTCCGCAGACGATCCGGATGCAGAATAGATATATAGCATAGGGTGAGAGTATAAAACCGAGTTTCGGATTTATACTCTCACCCTTTGCGCAGATTATTAAAGACTTTTCGGACAAAAAAGAACCGCAATTTTGTATCAAAATTACGGTTCTTATTTTGGTGCACCCGGGGAGACTTGAACTCCCATGCCCTTGCGAGCACATGGACCTGAACCATGCGCGTCTGCCAATTCCGCCACGGGTGCACATACGCTGTATTATGTGTCACATCACTGCAACGTTACATATTATATCACAACCATGCTGCAAAGTCAAGAACTTTTTCCGGTTTCCGAAAATTTTTTCGGAATTTTTATAAATTTTCCCATTCTTAACATACCCCATGGTTTCTTCATCGCCCGGTACAAACACCGGTATTTATCTCGGCATTAACACCGCAGACAATGTCAGTGTACAGTTTGTCTCCAAGTGTAATACAGTATGTAAGTGAGTCGTATATAATTATTTTTCGTTCAGGCATAAGGTTTCGCCTGAATTTACGGAATAAAGTTGACTATCCGTTCTAAACCATATCTTGTACAATGTCGGATTGTAAACCATTGTCCCGTCAGCACTGAATACAAGTGAATCATATGCCTTTACATAATTGTATATTTCGATATTCGTTGCATACCAAATTGAATCATATCCCGAAATTCTGCGGCTCTTGTAAATTATACTGCATCGTGAATATATTGTCAACCCTTGCTTCGCAAAAAACATTAAAACCAATTTGTTTACAAACGAAATTTTCAGTTGCCAATTTCAAATTTATATGTTAGAATATCATAAGTACAATATGTGTTTGAGAGGTGTGGAGCATGAGCCGTCGGAAGCGTACAGCTTTGATTTTCGCATATATTTTTGCCGCAGTTGTGGCAGTTTTTGCTGTACGCATCCTTTTCTTCAGCCGTGGCTGCTTTGAGGTCATCTTTGCTGACGTAGGACAAGGTGATGCGTCCGTGATACTGACCAAGCACTATAAAACAGTGTTGATTGACGGCGGCACAAGCGAAAACGGAAAATATGCGCTGACCGATATTCTTCGTCAAAACGGAATAGCGAAGGTTTCGGCGGCATTTATCTCGCATATGCAGGAGGATCATGTCGGCGGAATTGTGGAGCTTATTGAACAGGGTACGGAGATAGAAAGACTGTATGTCGGCGAATGTGCCGCAGAGTCCGATGGCTATTCTGATGTTGAGAGGGCAGCCGAGACTCACGGGATTCCTGTAAATCCCTTGTCAAAGGGGGAGGTTGTCGATATTGACGGTGCGGTCTTTACGGTTCTTTCCTCGGGGGACGCAGAGAGCAGTGACGAAAACGATAATATGCAGGTCTTGCGCTGTGATATAGGGAGCAACTCGATATTGTTCGCCGGTGACGCAACCAAAAAGCTTGAAGAGCAGCTTGCTGAAAATCCGCTTTCGGATACGGATATTCTTAAGGTTCCGCATCACGGCTCGAGCTATTCGTCGTCGGAGAGCTTCATCAGCGCAGTAAGTCCGACACTGTCGGTAATCAGCGTAGGTAAAAACAACAGATTCGGACACCCGGCCGAAAGAACGCTGAAGGCTTTGGACAATGCCGGCTCTGCGATTTTGCGGACGGATTTGGACGGAACGGTAAGTATAATTATGACCGAGGATGATATTCTTGACATCCGTACGGCGGTTGGGAGGTAAATTAAACGTGAAAAAATCGGATGGTACATTAACCCCGAAGGACCTGAACAAAAAGATAAAGGGCGGAGACTTGAACGGCGTATTTCTGTTTTACGGCGAGGAACAGTTCCGCCTAAACGGAGCCGTGGAGGTAATAGCGAAAAAGCTTATACCTAAGGGAACGGAGTCCTTTAATTACTTCAAATTCACCGGAAAGGATACTTCGGCGGCGGAGATTCTTGCGGCGGCGGAGCAGTATCCGCAGATGTCGGATATGAAGCTTATCGTTGTTTCTGATTCCGGGTTGTTGAATAATGCCACACTTACGGATTTTAAGCTGCTGCGTGACGCAAGGATTTCGGACGATACCTGTCTTATTTTTACCGAAAAGGATTTTGACAAGAAGAAGCTTAAAAACATAAAATTTATAAGTGAAAGCGGAGGCGTGGTCGTATTTGACTTCATGCCCGTGAACGAGCTTATGATTTGGGTTGAAAAACGCTTCAAAAATGCCGAAAAGGGAATAGCCGATAAGGAGATAAATTATATGTTAAGCCACTGCGGCAGATCCCTTGCCGCAGTGGATCACGCCTGCGAAAAGCTTATCAATTACAGCGGTGACCGCGATAAAATAAGCCGTGATGATATTGACGCCGTTGTTGAAAAGACGGTGGAATACCGCGTGTATGACATGATAAACAGTATTGTCTCCGATGCGCCGTACACTGCCTATGAGCAGCTTAAATTTTTGCAGAAGCAGCCGAAAACCGATCCGTTTTATATTTTGGGACTGATGATGACTCAGCTGTCGGAGCTGCTGTGCTGCAAGCTTTTGAAGGAGGATGGTCTGTCCCCGACGGAAATCGGCAGCTACTTCGATTACAGCCGTCCGAGCTTTGTCGTTAACAATACTGTTTCAGCTTCACGCAGGTACAGTGAGGGATATCTGAAGCGCATGCTTGACAAGGGTCTGTATTATGATACGGAGTGCAAGCAGGGACGGCTTTCACCCTGGGCGGCTGTCGAAATGTATCTGGGTGAGCTTATGCTTATACGCCGCACCGATTGAGATTGCCTGTCATTAGGTGCACTGATTTATAACCTATTTATAACCTTTATTACCTAAGCGGAGAAATTTACTTTACGAAATTTACTTTACATTAAAGCGATAATATAGTATAATATTGTTAAAAATATGGGTTAGTGTCAACTATCGAAAATGACACTGTATCCGTCGGAGGTGAGTACGATTAAGAATAAAATATTGGCGTTTATACAAAAGCTTGTTCTTGTTGTGCTTGCCGTGCTTATGCTGCTTTTCGTGATTCCGGTGGGACTTTTCAGAACCTCCGATTCCGTAGAGAAAAAGGGCGAGTTTATTAAGCTTTTTCCGTATGAGGTTAAAAGCGCACTTAGTGATAACGGTCAAACCGTGGAAGTCGGCAAGGGACGGAGTGCCGTCTTGAAATTTGACTTAAACAGGCTGAGTGAGGTAAAAGCCGAGGATATAAAGGAGGTTAAGCTTCGCCTTTCTTTTATTAAGGGAAGCGGAGTTCGGAGCAATGCCGTTTCGGTCGGAATTATTTCTGACGATGACGTTCGTCTTGATTCTCCGCTGCCTATGTCGTACTTCGATTTTTCCGCGGTAATCACTCCGCAGACCTTTGGCGGAGAAAACAGCCTGTATGAAATAGATTTAACTGAGCATATCCGCCGAAAGGCAAAAGACAAGCGGCCGGGGGATATATTTTTAGGTATAAGCAGCGTAAATACGGTGTCGGTTCGTATGGCATCGAGCGCATATTCGGATCCGTCATGCCGCCCGTATCTTAAAATTGTTACAGGCATGGCCTCTGCCGAGGATGTACACACTCTTGCAAAGGCAGAGCTGTCTGATGCCGTATATGTATCGGACAGCCGACCGGACACGAGTGGGACGGAGCTTTCCGGAAAAAGCGGAGGAATTGTCTGCTCCGAAGGAAATGATGTATATATTAGGTTTAATCTCAACCGTGCCGTCATCGAAGGCACCTTGTATAAAGCGAGGCTGTCGCTCACTGCGGCAGAGGGCAGCGGCGAAATCGAAATTCACTGCCTGAATAACAACCAATGGAGCGGCAGCGGAATTAGATATTCAAACCGTCCCGAGGGAGAAGAGGCACAGCTTTCCACCTTGGCGGACGGCGAAACACATACCCTTGCGGATGTAACACAGGAGGTATGCGAAGCCTATGTCCGAGGAGCGGACAGCCTTACCTTTAAAATAACGGCGGGAAGCGGCACAAATATAAAGTTTTTCGGTATTGGCGACAGTATTTCGGAGCCAAAGCTGCATTTAAGCTGTACTGATGATTCGGATATTGTATGTGCGTCTGACGCTGCGCTCAATGCTCTCGGCGGCAATGGCCGCAGCTTTGTTACTACCGATCTCACCGATATTTATTCGGGGAAGAACGGCTCATTTGCCAAGCTGAGTTGGCACGAATATGATATGAACGGAATGCGCAGGACAGGCAGATACCTTTCCTCCTCCGGCAGAATTTCACGTCCGAAGTGGTTTGAGGGCAATGCGGAAATCATAGCAAGAGCAAGAATAACCTCCGGGGATTATGTGACGGTGCGGAGGTATCGGCTGATTGTTCAGGCCGAGGCTCAGCCTGATTATTCCAAGTACAGCTTTGAAAACTATATTGATATAGGAAACGGTCAGAGCGAGAACAAGCAGCGTTTTGACAGCGTAAATACAGGCAAGCCGATAAGGCGCAGTGTCGGAGGGACGCAAAATGTATGCAGAGTTCCGATGAACGGAGGAAGTATGCTCCTCAACTTCTCGTGTATTCCGCAGGGAGTGAATTATCTCACGTTAAAGCTTGCTGTCGCAGAGGATAAGAGTATGCACTTTTCGATCGTTCCCTGCGATGGTACATGGGAGCCGTTTGAACTCGAGCTTCCGGAGTTTTCGGACGAGAGCGACGGATTTATTTACCTGACCTATGCTCTGCCCGAGGACTTTACCCGTGGTCTTAAATATGTGAGTCTGCGTTTGATGTCCGAGTCTGCGCGCGGCAAGGATACTTCTTCATGCGGAATATATGCGGTCTACCTTACGCAAAGCCCGTCCTTTGACCCTCATGACTTTAGCTCTCAGGGCGAAACGTCAGCGGTTGAGTTGAAGGGTGATAAGGAACAATTTATCAAAAACGCATATGCTTTTCCGAAGGACGGCTCATCACTTCTGCCCTACGATGCTGAGGATACCGCAGTGACAGATGAGAAAGCCGATTTGGAAAAAGTGATCGTGAGCGAGGATATGCACACGGTAATATTCGACGGAGATTCGGCAAACATTGCATTTTTGCTCGGAGATACAGCCGATATTTATGAGCGCTGCAGCCGTTATGACAGGCTTTGCCGCAGGGTGCCCGTTGAACGCAGAGGAGATATGCTGACGGTTGACTTCGACGAGTACCTTATGTGCTTAAACAGCGGAGCTTCCGAAAGCGGGATGTATATTCCCGAGGGCTGTGAAAAGTACGGAATTTACAGGGAGATTATCGGTGGCGCATACTATGTTTTTGCAGAGGATATGCAGACGGTAGATTACAGTGCCGCTCCGGCGGAGGCGACCGTTTTAGATATTGGGGAGTTAAAAATACCGGCAGGCGGAGCGGTTCTTTTAAAAAGAATCGAAAGCGAAAGCCGTACTCGCGGCTGGCGTGTAACATCGGTGAACGGAAAAAGCGTATCGGAGCTCAGCTTAGAGAATGGGGAGCTGCTCAGTGATATAACCGTCCGTGCTGTTGACGGCGTTTCGGAAAATGCCGAAAGCCTGTGCGTGGTCTGTGCCTTGTACAACGGCGGAAGGCTGATTTCGATGCACCGCATGGAAACGGGGATAATACAAAGCCGAGATATTTACACACTTGATATTTCATCGTACGGAATATATATGAAGGACGGCGGCGAGCTGAGGATATTTGCGGCAGATGACAGTGAGGAATTAAACAAGCTTCAGCCTAAGGTGATTTATCCGTAATACCGCCGAACGGCAAAATACTTGATCAAGCTAAAGCGGAGCAGGTAATGATAAAATCGCAAATGTTAGCGGTTTATTGCTTGGATTATTCCTGATTCTTGCCTGTCGGAATTTCCGAGCTTCAATATGCTGTGGAAGCTCATTGTGCTTGAGATAATTGCTGTAAGGTGATGGAGGTTATTGGCGAAGATGCTGTGAACAGAGGAGAATTATCATGGAAGTACGATACACAATACGCGAAATTGAAAAGAGAGATGATTCCAAAATAGAGGCTGTAATAAGAGGCTGCTTGATTGAATTTGGCGCAAATCACGAGGGGACCGCATGGTCAGACCCTGATCTTGGCAGGCTTTCGGAAATATATCAAAAAGAGGGCAGTAAATACTGGGTTGCCGAAAATGCGCTCGGGCAAATCATTGGCGGAGTCGGAATCGGTCAGCTTGTCGGAGTGGAAGGCGTTTGCGAATTACAGAAAATGTACTGTCTGCCGACTGCAAGAGGAACACGTGTATCTCATGCCCTGATGGAGGCTGCTATGGAATAT
Source organism: uncultured Ruminococcus sp. (assembly GCA_902766745.1). GTDB lineage: Bacteria > Bacillota > Clostridia > Monoglobales > Monoglobaceae > UMGS1820. The sequence continues at coordinate 20,434 of CACXES010000042.1, read as the reverse complement.
GCAGGAAAGTATTACGAAAAGTGCTATTTGGAAACGCTTGAAAACATGGTGGCGGCACAAAAGTTTTATGAAAAATACGGATTTGAAAGAATATATGATGAATTGGTTCAGACAGAGCATTACGCTTGTGATATTCATTATATCATTGATTTAAAAAACAAGACAAAATAAAGCGTGCATTATCGGGAAAAAACATAATTCATATGGTAAAATGCTTTTACGGCAGGAGGCGTTACAAATGGATTGGTTGGATACTGTACAAGAAGTAATCGAATATACAGAAGCGCACATTACGGATAAAATGTCCGCAGATGATATTGCAAATTAAGTAAAAAATCCCCCGGGAATCGCTTTCCGGGGGATGTTTTTACGGAGCTGTTTTTATGCAGCGGTCCCTATGTTTTAGGGGGTTAAACCCATTTCTTTATGTTACTTATTTTTCGCATATCGGTCGGCGGATTGCCGAGTATTTTAACGCAGACAGAACATAAATTTACCTTCAAAATCACGGTTAGGATCTATACTCTATCGCTATTCGCAAAGTATTCCGATACGGTCTTTAAAAGGTCGATGATAGGCAGACCTTGAGGGCACATATCCTCGCACTGACCGCAGGCGATACAGTCCTCCGCTTTGCCGTAGGTCTCGCTGAGGTCGTAATAATACTCACCGTGAGGTGTCCAGTCCTTGTCCTTGCTCTCCTGCTTTTCTGCATTGTAAAGTGAAAAATGCTTCGGGATAGGGATGTTTGACGGACAGCCGCCGGTGCAGTAGGAGCAGCCGGTACACGGAATTGATGAACGGCTGTTGATAATCTTTACCACTCTGTCGATTATGGCGTGTTCATCATTATTTAGGGGCTGCGGTGCGGACATAAGGCTTGTGTTGTCCAAAAGCTGTTCCATATTGCTCATTCCGCTGAGTATCATAAACACGTTGTCGAGGCTTGCGACAAATCTTATTGCCCATGACGGGGCGGAGGCGTTCGGGTTATACGCCTTAAGCAGTGCATCTGCGGCAGACGGAAGCTTAGCCAAGGTTCCGCCCTTTACCGGTTCCATAACGATTACCGGTTTGTTGTGGGCAACGGCGGTTTCGTAGCACTTTCGCGACTGAACGCCATCGTTGTCCCAGTCAAGGTAGTTGAGCTGAAGCTGAACAAAGTCAAATTCGGGATGCTCCGTCAGAACTCTGTCGAGCAGGTCTGATGTGGAATGAAAGGAAAAGCCTATTTTCTTCACAAGGCCCTTTTTCTTTTTGTCCAGAATCCAGTTGAAGCAGTCAAGCTCCTCGTATTTCCGATACGGTTCCTCGCGGACGTCGTGAATCAGGTAGTAGTCGAAGAAGTCAACTCCGGTCTTTCTGAGCTGCTCATTAAAGATTTTATCTCTGTCCTCCTTGCAGGTCAGATAGCCGGAGTGAAGCTTTGTCGCCAAGGTATAGGCATCCCTCGGATAGCGAGAGGTGAGAACCTCCTTCACGGCATCCTCGCTTTTGTGGTCGCAGTACATCCACGCCGTATCAAAGTATGTAAATCCTCGTTCTATAAATGTGTCAACCATTTTTTTGGTAAGTTCAATATCAATGGAGCCTGCGTCACTTGCATCCGTCAGCGGCAGGCGCATCATTCCGAAGCCGAGCTTTTTTGTTGTCATTTCAATGTCCTCCGTAATAGTTTTATTGATTAGATGTCTGTATATATATTAACGTATTTTTATGAATTTTGCAACACAAATTTTTGAATTACGGGATAAAATTTACTTATTTATCGTCGGTGCGAAATTTGTCTATCGGAATTTGTGTACAGCCTCCGTTTTGCGACAGAAAATTCTCAAAAGATGAGTTATAATCTAAGTGTAGATGTCCCACACCGCTTAGGGTGAGAGTATAAAAACGAAGAGCTTTTGCTCCTTACCCGGACTGCAAGCATCGCTCTGCGTTGCTCCGATTCAAATTTCTTTGGGACAGAGGTGATACAGGTGACGATATACATAGACAGCTTATTTCTGATCAACTTCTTTATGGACGGCGTAATCTTATTTTGTGTACAGATTTTTCTGAAGCGTTGCGTTCGGGTGTATAAAATTCTGCTCGGAGCGGCAGCTTCGGCGGCGTATGGCGCTTTTATGTTCTTCAGAGAGCTGTCATTTCTGTACGGAGCAGTACAGACAGGCTTGGTATCGACAGCGGTACTCCTGCTTGTGTTCGGCAGACGGAGCTTCCTCAAAACAGCTGCGGTGTTCTGGACGGTAACGTTCATTGCCGGCGGCGGAATATATGCGCTGATGATTTTGACTGATTTCGGACGGGTGACCGGCTCTGTTATGTCGGGTACTGCGCTGTATATGAATATAAACCCGTTTATATTGCTCGCAGGGACGGCAATTATGTATATTTTGCAGGGAATCCTCAGACGAAGCGTGATACGGAGCTTCTCGCGGGAGAGGGTTATGCTTGACATAAACATAAAATACCTGGGACGGCAATTTGAGCTACGCAGTCTTATCGACACGGGCTGCTGTCTGACCGAGCCGCTGAGCGGTGAAGGGGTAATAATTGCGGAGAGACGGGTGTTCGGCAGTATTCCGGAGCCTACTTACGAGATAACGGCAGCGACGGCAACGGGAAACGAGACGATGAAGCTTATATTTCCCGATGAGGTTTGTGGATGTAACGGGAAATTCAGTGTGTGCGGCAAGGTGCCGGTTGTACTTTGCGAAAGGCGTTTGAGCGTCGACGGCCTGTACAATGCGATCGTAAATCCCGATGCGGTGAGAGATATGAAAGACATACAAGATATAAAGACAATAGGGGAGGTTGAAATAACGTGAAGTTTCATTTCACGTTACGCCTCCGGCGAATTTAATTGCCCGTGCGAAAACGCACATGGGCACAAATCACGTTATGCCTCCGGCGAATTTAATTGCCCGTGCGAAAACGCACATGGGCACAAAAATCTCTTATCATTCCTTGCCCTGCCGATAAGAGAAATTTAATTACTTTTTGTGCCGATGCAGGGCGGCGGAATGGAGATTTCTATGATAAAGAAAATTGAAGCGGGATTAAAGGTAATTGCGGTTAAAATACAGAATTTCCTAAGGCGGCTGCTCGGCGGAGAGGCACACTATGTGGGTGGAAACGATACGCTTCCGCCGCCGCTCACCAAGGAGCGTGAGCGTGTCTGTCTGACAGAGCTGGCGATACCCGAACGCCGAGAGAAGGCGCGCAGACTTCTGATAGAGCACAACCTTCGTCTTGTGGTATACATAGCGCGGAAGTTTGAAAACACCGGGATTGGAATAGATGACCTTGTATCAATCGGAAGTATTGGGCTTATTAAAGCGATAAATACCTTTAATGCCGAGAAGAATATTAAGCTTGCAACATATGCCTCCAGGTGTATAGAAAACGAAATACTTATGTATCTTCGCAAGAACAGCGGAAACAAAACAGAGGTATCCATAGACGAGCCGTTGAACGTGGATTGGGACGGGAATGAGCTGCTGCTGTCTGATATTCTGGGGACAGACGAGGATATAACACAAAAGGGAATAGAGGAGGAGACGGATAAGCAGCTCCTCGGCATCGCTTTAGGCAGGCTGTCGGAGAGGGAGCGGCAAATAATGGAGCTGCGTTTCGGAATCGGGCGAGGCGGAAACGAAAAGACACAAAAGGAGGTTGCGGATATGCTGGGGATTTCTCAGTCTTACATATCCAGGCTTGAAAAGCGTATAATAGTAAGGCTGAGACGTGATATAAATCAGATGATAAACGAATAGGCAAATAGGCTTGTTTTCTGTGCGGCTTTGGTGCGAATAATGTCGATTAAAGATTTTCACGAAGAAAGCTGTGCAGAGCCGATTCTGCCTGAGCTTCGTCACTGCCGTTTATGCGTACCGTGATGGTATCGCCATGTGCAGCACCCAGGCTCATCAGTGCAAACAGGCGTTTTGCATCTGCAATTTTGCCCTTGTCGGTTTCGATTTCTATATTTGATAAAAATCTTGATGCTTCCTTAACCAAAAGCCCGGCGGGGCGTGCATGAATGCCTGTTTCGTCGGTGATTGTGTATTTGAATTCCTTCATAATAATATATGCCTCCGCAAATTTTATTGTGGAACATAAGTGTTCCGTGGTGCCCGAGCATTGTCGGCCTTTGCCGTCAATGCTCGGGTTCTTGCTTTAATTTTACCGAAAAACATATTTTATATTCAAAGTTTTTAAATTTAAGTAGTTGTTTGCACCACGGATTGTGCGGAAAGCTTTACAGCCAGATTTGCAGCATAGCCGGTTGATGCGAAGTTCTTATAAAAAGTATAAAATATTTCATTGCGGACAGGGAGCGGCAGGTCGGAACAGGGCATCGGGCAATTTATTTATAATATTTTATATTTTTTGTGTACGGTCGAAAATACAAAATCCGAAGGATTTCCGCAAAAGCTGCCGCCGCGGGGTATGCGAAAATCTTATCACTATAGTTACAACGGAGTCGGTGAAGCGGAACCCTTCCCAAAATCCTCGGAAATCCTCGGAAAAAGTTGCATAGTGCTTGACATAAGTATATGAAATAATGTATAATGTAGATTATGTATGAATTTAATGTAAGTATTATGCAGGAGGATAAGCGATGAAAACATTTCACGGAGGGATACACCCCGGCGGACACAAGGATGCAACGGCGGCGAAGCCCGTTGTTGACCTTGCACCGCCGTCGGAGCTTGTTTTTCCCTTATCACAGCATATCGGTGCGCCGGCGAAGCCGTGCGCAGCTGTCGGCGATGCCGTGCTTGTCGGGCAAAAGATTGCTGCGGCGGATGGCTTTGTTTCCGCAAATATTCATTCCTCGGTATCGGGAACGGTTACGGCTGTTGAAAAGCGTCTCTGTCCCAACGGAATACCGAGCGAGTGTATTGTTATTTCAAACGACGGTCTGAACAAGACTGCGCCGCCGATTGACGGCTATACCGAGGATTATATGAGCCTTTCGGCAGAGGAAATAATCGGACTTGTCAGAGAGGCAGGCATTGTCGGCATGGGCGGTGCGGCATTTCCGACCCATGTGAAGCTGTCGGTTCCGCCCGAGGCAAAAATTGATTATGTTATAATTAACGGTGCCGAGTGTGAGCCGTATCTGACCTCTGACCATCGGGCAATGCTTGAGACACCGACGGATATTATCGAGGGTCTTAAAATCCTAATGCACGTTTTCGGCTTAAAGGACGGTTATATAGGAATAGAGAACAACAAGCCTGATGCAATAGAGAGAATGACTGCGGCGGCGGAGCGGGAAAAGGGTGTCAATATCCATATAGTTCCGCTTAAGACCAAGTATCCGCAGGGTGCCGAGAAGCAGCTGATTTATGCCGTAACGGGGAGGAGAACCCCTCCGGGAACCCTGCCGTGGCAGTCGGGGTGCGTTGTCAATAATATTGACACCTGTGCATCGGTATACCGTGCGGTAGTAATGGGCAGACCTCTGACCCACAGGATAGTAACCGCCGGAGGGAGTGCGCTTAAAAATCCCATGAATTATCGTGCGGCGATAGGTACATCCTTTGAATATATCGCCGAGGCTTCGGGTGGATATAAGAGCCCGCCGAAAAAGGTTTTGATGGGCGGCCCCATGATGGGAGCGGCGGTCGCAAACACATCTGTGCCTGTGATTAAGGGTACATCGGGCATATTGTTTTTAGATGAGGCAGAGGCGTATGTGGATAGGGAAGCCCCTTGCATACGCTGTGCAAAATGCGTATATGTTTGTCCGATGAATCTGCAGCCGAACCTGCTTGACATGGCGTCAAGAAATCACGACATTGATATGCTTAAAAGGCTGAACGTAAACGATTGTATAGAGTGCGGAAGCTGTGCGTTTGTCTGTCCGTCAAAGCGGAGACAGGTACAACAGATTAAGGTTGCAAAGGTTAAGCTGCGCGAGATTGCACAGAGAGCAAAGGAAAAATAAAATTAATGCGGAGCTTTAATGCTTTGAACTTTTCGGAAGCTTTGATCTTTTCGGAAGCTTTGATATTTTCGGAAGCTTTGATATTTATTGAAAGCTCTTATCATTTCCTACCTTGCAGATAAGAGAAATTTAATTACTATTTGTGCCGACGCAGGGCGGCGGAATGGGGATTATTATGGAAGAGAGACTGGTTGTATCACATTCGCCTCATATATCGGGACGGGATACAATAGCAACGATAATGCGCGATGTGATAATCGCGCTTATACCTGCGCTTGTTGCCGGGTGTATCGTATTTGGTCTGCGTGCACTTATTGTCACACTGACTTGTGTGGTAAGCTGTACCGCAGCGGAATATATTTGGTGTAGGCTGATGAAAAAGCCGAACACAACAGGAGATTTGAGTGCGGTGGTTACGGGAATGCTTTTGGCGTTTAACGTCCCGGCATCGCTGCCTCTTTGGATGGCGGTTGTCGGTTCGGTATTCGCAATTATAATTGTCAAGGAATTTTTCGGCGGGCTGGGTCATAATTTTATGAATCCCGCTCTTGCCGGACGTGCGTTTTTGCTTGCGTCATGGGCTTTGGCAATGACGACATGGTATAAGCCGGGAACGGTTTTGCCGCTGTTCGGGGCACCCGATGCAGTATCGTCGGCAACACCTCTTGCGGCATATGCGGCAGGAGGAAATATGCCTACATATTTACAGCTGTTTTTGGGAAATCACGGCGGATGTATAGGCGAGACCTCTGCCCTTGCGATATTGATTGGTGCGGCATATCTTGTGATAAGGCGTGTGATTCGTATTCGTGTTCCGCTTATCTTTATCGCAACGGTGGCTGTGGGAACTTGGCTTTTCGCAGGCAGCGGCGGAATTGGTACAGGCGATCCGCTTTATCAGATTTTATCCGGCGGACTTATGCTCGGTGCGTGCTTTATGGCTACCGATTATACAACAACGCCCACCACGCCCCGAGGTCAGATTATATTTGCGTTGGGCTGCGGAATTATAACGGTTTTGATCCGTGTTTGGGGCGGCTATCCCGAGGGTGTTTCGTACTCCATTCTGCTTATGAATATAGCAACACCGCTGATCGACAGAGCAACGGCACCCAAACGCTACGGCTATGTGAAGGTCGGAAAGGAGGCTGCGGCAGATGAAAAGTAAATCGGATATTCTTGTGCTGATGATAAAGCTCGGCGTTATCTGCATTGTGGTTTCGGGTCTTTTGGCGTTGGTAAACAATATTACTTCGCCGATAATCGAGGCGAATGACCAAAAGAATTTTGAGGAATCCATGAAGGAGGTTATGCCCGGCGGCAGCTTTGAAAAGATGGAGCTTGACTTCACGCCCGAGGAGAGCGGTGTCAAGCTTGAGTCCGTATATAAGGCGAACGGCGGCTTCGCAGTGACAACGGTCTGCAGCGAGGGCTACGGCGGAGATGTAAAGGTTATGGTTGGCATCAATGACGATTTAACCGTGAACCGTGTAAAAATTATTTCCATGAGCGAAACGGCAGGCCTCGGTGCAAGGGCATCCGATGAGGAGTTCTACGGACAGTACAGCGGTTTAAGGTCAGGCATCGGTGTGGAAAAGAACAAGGGCGGAAAGCCGGAGAACAACACAATATCCGCAATCTCGGGGGCTACGATTACCTCGAAGGCGGTAACAAAGGCGGTAAACTGCGCCCTTGAGGCGGCAAAAGCGGGAGGTGCGGCAAAATGAGTGAAAAGAAAACGGGAATCTCCGCATTGGGTGCGTTTTTAAATGGATTGATCAAGGAAAACCCCACCTTTGTGCTTATGCTCGGTATGTGTCCGACGCTTGCGGTTACCACCGGCGTTATCAACGGTATAGGTATGGGGCTTTCAACAACGGTCGTTTTGATATGCTCAAACATTGTTATTTCGCTGCTGCGGAGGTTCATACCCAACAAAATCAGAATTGCGTCGTATATTGTGATTATCGCAGGCTTTGTAACGGTTGTTGAAATGCTGCTTAAGGCGTATGTGCCGTCACTGTCCGAAAGCCTCGGAATATACATTCCGCTCATTGTGGTAAACTGTATCATACTCGGCAGAGCGGAGGCGTTTGCTTCAAAGAACAGCGTTGTATCATCACTGTTTGACGGTCTGGGAATGGGCTTGGGCTTTACCTGTGCCCTAACGCTGATTGCCGCAGTGCGTGAGATTCTGGGTGCAGGCAGCTTTGCCGGAATAAAGCTTTTCGGCGAAGGTTTTCAGCCGGTGTCAATCATGATTCTGCCTCCGGGTGCGTTTCTGACGCTGGGGATTTTGATTGCGGTAATTAACGGTATCACAAAAAGGATAAAGAGGTCAAAGGAGGGCACCGAAAATGATTAGTGAGCTTTTGATTATATCGGTAGGTGCAATACTGATAAATAACTTCGTATTGGTTCAGTTTTTGGGAATATGCCCATTCCTCGGAGTTTCCAAAAAGGTTGAAACGGCAAGCGGTATGGGAATAGCGGTTGTGTTTGTTATGATATGCGCATCTGCACTTACCTGGGTGGTGCAGGAATATCTGCTTGTGCCCTTCGGAATCGAATATATGCAGACAATAGCGTTCATTCTTGTTATTGCGGTTTTGGTTCAGTTTGTGGAAATGTTTCTGCAAAAGTCAATACCGTCGCTCTATAACTCGCTGGGCGTATATCTGCCACTTATCACAACAAACTGTGCTGTTTTGGGCGTTGCCATAAACAATATCACAAAATTCGGCGGTACGGAAATGAGCTTTGTAAAATCTATTGTTTACGGCGGCTCGGCAGGCTTGGGCTTTACCCTTGCGATTGTCCTGTTTGCCGGAGTCAGAGAGAGGCTCGAATCCTCGGATATACCTGAGTTTTTAAAGGGAATGCCTGTCGTCCTTGTGACGGCGGCGTTATTATCGATTGCGTTCCTCGGCTTTTCGGGGCTGAGCTTTAATTAACAGGGGGAAGATGGAATTATGTCACAAATTTTAATACCTATACTTATTGTCGGCGGCATGGGAATTATATTCGGTGTGCTGCTCGGTGCGGCATCTAAGATTTTCGCTGTTAAAACCGATGAGCGTGTGCCGAAAATACTTGAGGTTCTGCCCGGTGCAAACTGCGGCGGCTGCGGCTTTGCGGGCTGCAGTGCTTATGCAAACGCTCTGGTATCGGGCGGCGTTAAGCCGAATATGTGTCCTGTCGGCGGTGCTGCGGTGGCAGAGAAAATCTCGGAGATTCTTGGGGTTGAAGCGGAAGAGAAGGAGAAGATGGTTGCCCGTGTTCTCTGTAACGGAAATCCCGAGAGAGCGGTGCAGAAGTACGAATATGACGGACCGCGAGATTGTCACAGTGCGGCAAGGCTGGGCGGCGGTGAGAAGATGTGCCCTCACGGGTGTCTCGGCTTCGGCTCCTGCGTGGCTGTATGTAAGTTCGGCGCAATTTCGGTGGCTGACGGCGTTGCGGTGGTGGATGTGAATAAGTGCGTTGCCTGCGGTGCCTGCGCCTTGGAGTGTCCGAAGAAGATAATTAAGATTCTGCCGGCTAAGAGCAAGTACACAATTACCTGTAAGTCTGTTGAAAAGGGAAAAATAACCAGACGAGATTGTAAGGTTGGCTGCATCGGCTGCGGCATATGTGCGAAAAACTGCCCTAAGGGTGCGATTGTCGTTAAGGATAACGTGGCCGTGATTGACCCGATGAAGTGCGTAAACTGCGGAATTTGCGCATCAAAGTGCCCGCAGAAGGCGATAAACAAGGTCGAATAATTTCAAGGGACGTTGATTATAAAGACAATTATTATATACGAATCAATATATCCCGAAAACACTTGCAAATTGGTGACGTACGGCTTGAATCGAATATTTGTCTTGACTACGGAGGAAAAATAAAGTATAATATCATTAATCGGTCAAGATTGTTATAAATCACTGCTTTCGGAAATCTGTTGATTGACCGGGCAGTGATTTTGTATTAAATACGGGAGGCTATACCGGAACGGAGAGGCTATACCGGAACGGAGAGGTTATAATGAAACGGAGAGGTTATAATGAAGCTTTTTAAACTGACGATGAATATATACGCTAAGCATCTGATTTCAATACTTTTGACAGCCATGATGATTACCATGTTTTACGCTATGGCGGAGAAACAGGCGATACTGTTTTCGCTGCTTTCCGGGCTTATCTATGCTGCGCTTTGTTACTCTGCTGCGTGGCGATACGGAACAAGAGATGCGCGGAAAATACAGGGCTTTTACCCTGACAGAACCCTGCCGATTAAAGCGTCGCTGCTTGCCATGATTTTGCCTTTGGCAATGATTATGCTGAGGGTTTTTGCTCCCGATGCTTGGGCGGTTGATCTGCCGTTTATGAAGGGTGAAACGGAGTTCTTTATCGGCGGCCTCAGAATCTACGGCACACCCGACTTTATCTATCGTATGTGGCAGCTTCCGCTTGCCGGCTTTATTCCCTCGGGGAATATAGTTGTATATTTCCTTGTGCTGCTTATTGAACCGATATTTGTATTCTTGGGATATGAGGTAGGCTTGAGAAGATTCAGCATAATGGAATATGTAAGCGCAAAGCTTGTTTTCAGTCAAAAACCCTCGGAGGGGAAAAATAAAAAGAAAAAGCGTGAGGATTCGTTCAGGCGATAATGACTGCGGCGTCGAACGGCGGAAGGATCGGTGAGAAGTATGAAAAAAATAGCTGTATGTATTGCTTCGGCAATGGTAATGTTATTTTCAACCGTTGTATGTGCACAGGAATATGACAGCTATATAGTAAAGCTTAAGAAGACAAACGGGATTTCGCTTATGAGTGCGGAGAACTCTGTTCTCGAGCCTGTCGTTGAGGAGTGGGGATTTTACAAGGTTGGTGCGGACGAGCTTGAAGCCCTTGATATGTCCCTTGTGGAATACGTCGAGCCAAATTATAAGATAGAGCTTTTGGAAGAATACCCCAACGACCCATATTATTCGAGTCAATGGAATATGAGCCTTGTGAACGCCCCGTATGCGTGGAGCCGCGGGTTTTTCGGCAGCGGCGTGAAGGTTGCTGTTATGGATTCGGGAATTGACACCGATCACCCCGACTTAGTCGGCAGAATAAAGTATACCGCAGACTATACCCACAATGATAATCCCGAGGATATACAGGGGCACGGGACAATGGTTTCCGGTATTATCGGCGCAGCAATAAATAACGGCGTGGGAGTTGCGGGGCTGTCGCAGGCCGAAATATATTCGTTCAAGATATTGCACAACGGAAGCAGTAACGAGTATGACGGAAACAGCGCAGTGTTGTTTCAGGCTATGCATGATGCCGTAGAAAGCTACGAGTGCAGTATTATGAATTTAAGTCTCGGCTTCATCTCCGAGACGGGCAGCTTTTCTCCGAAAGAAGTGAAGTCGTTTAATGATGCGGTGAACAAGGTGTACCAAAAGGGTGCAATTGTGATTGCTGCGTCAGGTAATTATGGGGAAAAAGGAAATCCGATAATATATCCGGCGGCGTGTGACAATGTTATTTCGGTCGGAGCGGTTGATAAGAATAAAAATATTGCGCCATATTCGACATATAACGATATGGTTGACGTTGTTGCCGCAGGAGGGGCAGCCGGCAGTGGTGTCGTCAGCACAGGAAATAGCGGAGCCTATGTGAGTGGCAGCGGGACTTCCTTTGCCGCACCGCAGGTCAGTGCTGCGGCGGCGATAGTAAAGGGAATCAGACCGGATCTAACATATGAGAAGATGAATTCGCTTTTGAAATACTCGGCGGAGGATTTGGGAGAGGCCGGGCATGACGAATATTACGGCTGGGGCCTTTTGAATATGGAAAAGCTGATTCGTCTGGCTCAGGGCGGTGATAATTTGCTTATGTGCGCAGTGCCGGTTTACGATGAGGAAGCTTGCCGTTTGACGGTATCATATTACAATGGATCGAGTAATGCTGCCGAAAATGTATATCTGTGTGCTGCGGTGTACGGTGAAAGCCGTATGAGCTATATCTCCGAGCTGAAAACCGCAACCTTCCCGTGCGGTGACGAAACGGAGGTTGTGTTTGAAAACATTTCGGCAGAGAGCGGAGATAAGATAAAGGTATTATGTTTTAAAAGTCTTGAAAATATCTTGCCTGCGGCAGAGGCGGCGGAGCTTGAGATAAAATAGTTATTCAAAAGCCTTGAAGATTGCGGAATCTACAGCAATCTTCAAGGCTTTTGAAATTATATCATTGTGTCAGAGAAAAGTTAATGATATCATACTCTGCATTCAGTGTCACCCAGTTTTGCGGAAATTCACGCATGGAATTCCAGTAGCCAATGCCGTATATTCCGGACTGCTCGGCAAGCTTAAGCTTGGCGGAGATGCTGCGTGCATCTTCAAACCATACCTCGTGCAGTCTGCCGTCGTCGTCCGCATATCGAAACCACGGTGCTTGTGCATCCTCGTCATACATAATATCCGCACCGTAACGCCTTGCGAGGTTAACGGCTTCAACCGGTGAAATTGACGGTGCGCCGCTTCCGCCTTTTACATATGGCAGAGTCCAGTCGTAGCCGTAGGTGGGGATTCCGAGAAACATTTTCGAAGAGGTCATACGGGTTTTTGCGTAATCCACAACACGCGCCACGGCGTTCAGAGGTGCAACTGCCATGGGCGGACCGTAGGTGTAGCCCCATTCGTAGGTCATGAGCAGGACGTAATTTACTGCGGCTGCAATCCCGGAATAATCGTGACCCTCGTACAGAACGCCCGGCTGATTATCTGAGGTTTTCGGTGCCAGAGCCGAAAACAGCTCCAGTCCCTTTGGGTTAAGGCTCAGGCGAAGTTCCTGCAAAAAACGAATATAATCGTATTTTTCTTCCGGATTTATAAATTCAAAGTCTACATCCACACCGGCGAAGCCCTGTTCCTCGGTGTAGGTCGCTATTTCGTCAATCAGCCTGTCGGCGATGTCGGGGTTTTCAAACACAAGGCTTGCCCGTTCGCTGCTGAAGCCGCCGCTCTCCGTGAGGGTTGAAAGGTGGAGAAGTGTTCGGACTCCGTATTCGTCGGCAATTCGTCGCATCTCCTCATCGTTCGGATAAATCATGCCGCCCGTGGCGGAAACGCCATAGGTAAACGGTGTAAAATAGCTGAGATACGGCATTTGACTGCGAAGAAGTGCTGAGCTTATATACGGATAGGCGTAGCTGTTGACCGCAAAGCTTTTATCCCTCTGCTCACCTTGATAGTGTATGTTTATACGGTCGCCGTTTATAAGCCTTGGCATACCGCCCAGCTTGAAGTTGTTGCGGAGAAGCTGTATGGCGGTAGTGTTATAACGGCGCGCAACCGAGGTGAGAGTATCGCCGCGCTGCACGGTGTAGACCTCCTCGGGAATTTGTATCACGAGTGCCTGACCCACGACAAGCTGCGAATTGATTTCTAAGCCGTTATCCGCCGCAAGGTCTTCAATGCTGACACCGTACTCGTTTGTTATATGCGTCAGTGTTTCGCCTGCACTGACAATATGTATTATCATTGCCGCACCTCCGGAGTAATTATCTTTCAATAATATACTCTATGCGAATGCGGTCGCCGATATGCAGGTTAACTCCGTAACGGCTGCTTTGCGGAGCCGATTTTTTCGCCGAGCTTGACCGGAAGCTCAAGCCCCCTTGCCGATGCGTCAAATATTTCTTTGTCAATATCCGCACGTCCCTTTTCCAGAAGCAGAACGATAGTAGAGCCGCCGTACAGGAACATTCCCTTTTCCTCACCGCGCTTTACGCTGCCCTCGGTTTTGTAATTCTTTATTTTACCGACAAGCATGGCGCCAACCTCTACTTGTGCCGCTCTGCCGAAATTTTCGGTGTCAAAGACGGTTATCTCACGGCTGTTTATGTTAAAAACCGGTACGGAATCCAGCGCAATCGGGCGTACGGTGTGCAAAACACCTTTTGAAAATTTGTTGTACAATATCTTTCCGTTGTCGAAGCAGCAGTATCTGTGATAGTGATTTACACATAGTCTGAAAACAAGGCAAATACCACCGCCGAAGGCTTCTGCGGCAGACTCGCTTTCGAGGAGCTTTTCTATGCTCAGACGGCTGTGCTTAATGCTTAAAACAGTGTCATCTGAAATATGGTATGCGGAAAGATATGCGTCACAGGGCGAAATCAGTGCGGCGGGAGAAAGCTCCACAGGTCTTGCGCCGTCACGAATTTTGCGTGTAAAGCAGTCATTAAAGCAGCGGAAGCCGTCTGATACATATTCGCTCATATCAATATTGTTTTTGCGTATGAACGGAGAAATCAGCGGTTTTGAAAAAACGGAGCTTAAAAAAGCTCCGCTGATTTTCGACAAAGCAGGTGCACAAAGTACCTTAAGAATAATTCTGCCCACAGCTGTATGATACAAAAATTTAAGGATTTTAGTATCATCCTCAGGCGTTTTAAAGCTGTATGTCATAGAATTCACCTTTTACCTAATAAAATAGTGGATAAGCAGTATAGCTATAAATTCAAGCGCACCGATGCCCACAAGACCCAAAATCCCGCGCATACCGGGCTTGCGTATATGGAACTTCGAGAGAAACGCAAATGCGGTAAGCAGCATTACCGCAAAGTAAACAACGGTAATATCGGCACAAATCAAATACTGAAGCAGTAAAATTGCGGGGAATATAAGGGCGGAGGTGGTCACCGGAAGCCCGAGGTACATACGCCGAGTGCCGGTTTCGGTGCTTTGCCTCTCCTCCTCGGTTACATTGTAGTACGCAAGCCTTATCATCGCCGCCAGTATGTAAAAGAGCATAACTGCACCGAAGGTTATGCTTAAAACCACAAACGATGTATCTGCTGTCCTGTTGAATATAACACTGCCGAAATACGGAGATCTGCGAATCAGAGCCCTGCCTATGCAAACGGGGAGAACCCCGAAGGCGACCAGGTCGGACAGAGAGTCGATTTGTATTCCGAAGTTGTTTTCCTGAGCAGTTCTGTTCTCCTTTGTGCGTGCGACCTTGCCGTCAAACGCATCACACAGACCGCAGACAAGCAGAAAGAATACCCCGAGATAGGGATGTCCGTTTCCGCTCAGCGTCACCAAAATACCCGATGCCGCTGACAGAAGAGATAGGTATGTAAGCAATACGGTATAATTATAATATCCAATCATTTATATTTCCTCCGGGGTGTTTGGAATTGGCTTGTTCATGCGCCTTTTAACACATATATAAGAAGTCAGCATTATAATGCCGCATATCAGTACACAGCAGTAGAACGAAACTCCCCTGCCGAGCAGCTCAAACTCCGTAAGATTATCGGTTATATTGCGAAAGCCGTTAAGCATAAGTGCGTCGGTAACTCCGACGGCACCGGGAATGGGGATGCTGTTTGCACCGAGTACGACATATGCCTGCGTCAGCCAAACGTCGAATGCCTCCGAAATGCCGGCGTCATGGGTAGCGAGGTATGTAAACATCGGTACCGCAATAATCGATGCCCTTTGCAGAAAGTTGAACAGCAGGAGCTTCGGCATAATACCCTTTTTTCTGCCGAGCATTGTCGCACAGGTGCGATATTGCTCAATACTTTTTTCGACCTTGTCTTCAACGGCTTTTCGGTTTTTAATAATTCTTATTTTGCTGAGGACACTGATGATAAGCGAACATGTCCATTCGACAAGCCTTTCAAACTTCATTACAATGATAAAGAAGGCAACAAGCGCACTTTGAGCGAGAAAGCCAATCAGCATGAGCAGCTTGTAAAAGTTGTCAAAGCCCATAAATATATGCGGTCTGACAATAAGGCCGAACAGCGTGAATGAAAGTATCGAAACCGCATACACTGATATATTCAAAAACAGAATAACAGTGGATACGGCAACGGGGACACCGCTTCTGTACATAAAGTATGCCGCCGCCGGCTGTCCGCCGCTCGCTGACGGGGTGATTGACGAAACGTATATATCGGCAGAGGAATATACGATCCCCGAACGCAAGCTTTGCTTATAGCCGAAGCAGCTGAGAAGGTGCAGCAATGCACAGCCTTCAAAGAACACATATGCCGCCACGCTGACGAATGCCGCTGTCATGTAAAACGGTGATGAGCCTGCGATGTAGCCGGCAAATTTTACGAGTGTAAAATCCTCACTTCTGGAGATTACCGCCCATACACTGGCAGCAGCCACCAAGATGAATATAAATACCCAAAGCAGTTTTCTTTTTAGGCTCTGCTCCTTTTGATCTTGTTCAACCATAGTCACAACTCCGTACCAATAAATGTAATATGCACAGTACATATGATGAATGTGCTTGAAATGAATTCGCATTTAATATATTTATTATAACCAAGAAAGATACTTATGTCAATAAAATTTATCTTAAAAAATAATAAATTGACGATACGAAGCATTTGGAAAAAAGAAAAAACGAAAAAGCAGTCGGAAATCATTGCGGAGACAAAGTAAGCTTTGCCTCCGCAGCGGTGTAATCTAAGTGCAGATGTCTCCCGCCTCAAAGGCGGGTTAAATTTCAGAATTTCAGTGGGAGCTATAATCTCCCGCTGAAACCCTGAAGTGCTATCGCTTTCCGCACAGCTTGCAAGCTGCGCAGGGCGCTGCCCCTTGTAAGCATCGCTCTGCGTTGCTCCGATTTAAAATCTGCGAGAGAATAAATATCAGTCGCAGCAGCCGCAGCCATCGGATTTTCTGCGCTCACGAGGCTTCTGAGTCGGGAAAAATTCGTCTATCGGGAAGCGGATATCGTTAAACAGGCTGCAGGGCTTGCCTTCTGTTGCCGAAGGACATTCCTGTGTCGGGATACAGAAGTCGACTGCATCGAGCATGAGCTGCGTATCGCGTTCAAGACGGATAATGGAAAACAGGCCGTAGGATACGGTGACGTGCCTGATGTTATCCGTAACAACAAGATCGCCGTCGAAGCAGCCGCAGATGTTTTCGGGGAACATACTGCGTCCGCACGCACAGTCGGTTTCGCAGCAACCGCAGGACGGTTCCTCGATGCTTGCCGCAAGCGCAACAGGCTCTACCGTCTCGATTACAACGGTGGGCATGCAGGTGTTTTGCCAGATGGCCGGAGTATCGCAGCCGCCCGGAGTCGGTGTGGACTTAAATACCTTGGAATTGCCCTCAGAGCCGAAGAGGATAACTCGCTTGTCAAAGGTGGTAAGACCGTATACAACCGTAGGATTGCAGACACCGGTAAACAGCTCTAATGTAGTGCGTACAAAGAATTTCAGGTCAACCGAGAAATAGCCGTTGTTGAAAGAGAGCGGTTCAACATTGGTGTATACCCAGATGATTTCCGCACGCTTGAGCTTTACATTGATAGCGTTCTCCAGGAGCTCCTGGTCGCATGCCGTCAGATAGACCCGTGCGTCGGAGACGCAGTCGCGGTCGCGGCAGGAGTCGTAAATCTGATTTGCGCTGATGCAGATAGGCTCGCAAAATTGAGATGCCCTGCGGCGATTGGTCTGAGACTTCTCCGCCGCTGTATCCGCCGCAGCCGCAGCCGCAGCCTCGGCATCGGAATTATCCGAATCGCAAACCGGGCAGCAGGGTACGGCAGCACCGTTGCATCTGCGGTTTCTGTCATTTCTGTCGTTTCTGTCGTTCATATCATTCAACCTTTCCGCCTGCATATATAACGGTAGACCGTGCAGGCTGCGGTCAATAATATCATATGGACGAGAGGTGGTTTTGGTTCGCTGTCCGCAGCCACTTATTCCCTGTTTTTTATTGTCCGGTACAAAGATTGTTAATTATGACTAAAATCTGTTTAAAATATTGTGAATTTTTCGGTTGATTTTGAGCAGAAAATAAGTTACAATTAGAGAGTAAATATATTTACAACAAGGAGGTTTGATTATCTTGAAATTGTATGACACATCTAAAATTAAAAACTTTTGCCTGCTGGGGCACGGCAACGCCGGAAAGACGTCGCTGGCCGAGGCTATGCTTTACACCTCGGGGAACATAGACAGATTGGGACGTACTGCGGACGGAAATACCGTTATGGATTTCGATCCTGAAGAGATCAAGCGTAAGTTTTCCATAAGCACTGCTCTCGCCGCCTGTGAATGGAACGGCGTTAAGTTTAATATTTTGGACACACCCGGATATTTTGACTTTGTGGGTGAGGTACAGGAGGCTGTTCGTGTGGCAGATGCCGCCGTTATAGTCCTGAGCGGAAAGTCGGGACTTACCGTCGGTGCGGAAAAGGCGTGGAAGTACTGCGACGAGAGAAAGCTCCCTCGGCTTATATTCATAAATAAGGTGGATGACGAGCGTGTTAATTATCAGGGTGTTCTACAGCAGCTTAAGGAAAAGTACGGTAAGCGGATTGCACCGTTCCAGCTGCCTATCCGTGAGGGTGATAAGATAACGGGCTTTGTAAATATTGTAGAACGCGAAGCGAGGAAATTTGACGGCAGCCGAACTGTCACTGCGGAGACACCGGAGGAGCTGAAAGGTGAGCTGGAGAACCTGCGTGAGATGATTTGTGAGGCGGTTGCCGAAACCTCGGAGGAGCTCATGGAGAAGTATTTCTCGGGAGAGGAGTTTACCCTCCCGGAGATGTATGAAGCCCTGCGTACCGGTGTTGCCGAAGGCGATATAGTTCCGGTTCTGTGCGGAAGTGCGTACCATAAGCTTGGGATTTCGTCGCTTATGAATGCAATTCACGCATATTTCCCTGCACCTGACTGCCGTGATGAGTTTATTATGGCAGAGAAGAAGGACGGCAGCGCATCGAGACTTAAGGTGGATGTTAGCGATCCCATGTCTGCGCTTGTGTTCAAGACGGTTGCGGACGCATATGTCGGAAAGCTTTCATATTTTAAGGTATATTCGGGGGTTATGACTCCGGATACCACCGTTTATAATATGAATAAGGATATAAACGAGAAAATCGGTAAAATTTATGTTATAAACGGGAAGAAGCAGACAGAGGTTGAGCGGCTTAACGCAGGCGATATCGGTGCCGTTGCGAAGCTGACGGCAACCGCAACGGGAGATACGCTGAGCGGTCTTAATCATCCGCTGAAGCTGGAGGGTATAGAATTTGCAAAGCCGAATATGTCGCTGGCGGTTGTGCCGAAGGCAAAGGGCGACGAGGAGAAAATTGCCCAGGGACTTACAAAGCTTATGGAGGAGGATAAGACCTTCAAGCTGGAGATAAATAAGGAAACCCGTCAGCAGATACTTAAGGGCCTCGGCGACCAGCACATAGAGGTTATTGTCAGCAAGCTGAAAAACAAGTTCGGAGTTGACATTTCCTTCGACACGCCTAAGGTTCCGTACCGCGAGGCAATACGCAAGAAGGTTAAGGTTGAAGGCAAGCATAAAAAGCAGTCGGGAGGACACGGACAGTACGGCCATGTATGGATTGAGTTCGAGCCGGCCGACGAGGGACTTGTATTTGAAGAAAAGGTATTCGGCGGGAGCGTGCCGAAGGGATACTTCCCGGCAGTTGAAAAAGGCCTTGCGGAATCCATGAAGCAGGGAATATTGGCGGGATACCCGATGGTCGGTCTTAAGGCTACCTTGGTTGACGGCTCCTACCATGATGTCGATTCGTCGGAGATGGCGTTTAAAATAGCGGCAAACCTTGCATATAAAGCAGGTATGGCACAGGCAGATCCGGTTATTTTAGAGCCTATCGGACATCTTAAGACGATCGTCCCCGACAGCTATACCGGAGACATTATCGGGGATATAAACAAGCGCAGAGGTCAGATGCTCGGGATGACTCCGGCAGGCAACGGCATGACCGAGATAGAAGGAGAGGTTCCCATGGCGGAGATGCACAGCTATTCCTCGGATCTTCGGAGCATGACTCAGGCGCGCGGAGATTTTGAGTTTGAGTTTGAGCGTTATCAGGAGGCACCGTCAAATATTGCGCAGAAAATTATTGATGCCGCCAAGTCCGAGTAAGCCTGACGGTAGTATATAATATAGAAGAACAACACAAAAGGGATACGAACGCACGTCCGTATCCCTTTTTGACAGACAGCTGAGGATGCTTGTAACCACATAAAACAAATTCGATGAAGCGTAACGTTTTCGGCACGCTTATCGGAAAATTTGAGTTTCTTCAAAATCAGAAGACAAAAGTGCAATAAACAGCGTAAGTAAAAGGAAAAACATAAATTCAAATTTGAAATTATCCGCGATTTGATACACTGATAAATTTTAAAATAATTTTTTCATTGCAGTTGGGCAGTAGGGTTCCTGAAAAACGGAGGGTTGCACCCGATGTTTTTTGGGAAGAGGAGACACAGCGGAGCAGGCGAAAATGCGAATAAACGAGCATCGAGCAAGCGGAGCAAGTGGCGACGAGGGCGCAGGGCAATTATTCAATAAAATTATTTTAAAATTGTGGATTTAACAGCATTTAAGTATGTGAATATAAGCAATTTTTTGAAATATTTATATGAATTTACAGCCCGAAGCCCTGTTCCGACCTG
>CACXES010000041.1 GCA_902766745.1 uncultured Ruminococcus sp. | reverse complement strand
TACGCTTCACTCAGAAAAACAGATTCGATATTGCGTATATTTCAGATTTAGGGGATTTTTCGACTGCACATATCTTGACATTTCCATTACACAAAATCCGGGGTTGTCTCTTACTTTACACTACCAAAAATTATTTCTACCATAATTTTCGTCAAGGAGGCTCGTTTTTATACTATTTACACAACTTTTTCCGCGCCGTCCGAACCTCTGCCGTTTTATGATTTATTTTTTGACGTATTGGGAACATTCAGAGCCCTGTATTTCATCGGAGTATGCTCTTTGTATTTTTTGAAAATGTTGATAAAGTATTTTATGTCGCTGTATCCCACCGTTTCTGCAATTTGCGGAATTTGCATATTGGTATTTACCAAAAGTGTAGCGGCTTTGTTCATTCTGGTATGCTGAAGAAATGCCTTAAAGGTTCTGCCCGTTTCCTTTTTAAATCTGGTGCTCAAATACTGCATAGTATATTGAGTATCATTGCTAATCGTCTGTAAAAGATTGGGTTCGTTGTAATGAACCGATACGTAGTCCTTGATATAATCAGTAATATTAAGAGAGTTTTTTGGCGGTGAAGAGATGCTTCTGACAGAGTGCAGAATTATTGCGTCATATAGATTCTTCATAATAATTTTATATTTAGAGTTTTGAGTTTTATATTCGTTTTCCATAATGCGGAGCAAATTCAATACGGTTTTGTTATCATCGTCGTGAAATATGTATTGGGTAGGCTCTGTCATCAGAGAATCAGTATCTATGTTCAAAGAATGGAGAATAGAGTCAAAAAGAATACTGTCCGATTTTGAAATCTGCTGAACAGGAGTGAATATGCAGTTAATGATAGTGAGCTTTTCATTCCCTATTTTTTTATAATTATGGATATCCCCCGGATTTATAATTACATAGTCACCGGCAGAAATTAGATTATCATAACCGTTTAGAGTATGCACTGCTTTGCCGTTCATAGTGTACGCGAGCTCGATGTAGGTATGAGAATGTTCTTCGCAGTTTGCAAGATCGTTTTCGATGCTGATTACTATAGTATGATTTAAGTAATTTACGGACGTAAGTTTTCTCATAATAGCACATCCAATCATAATTTATATAATAGTTATACACCTGTTTTCTTGGTTTGTCAAGTTATTTGAACCTAAAAAACTGCATAGGAGAAATTTAACATATAACTCTGAATAAAATAAAAATATTAAATTTGCCCTAAAAAAATATGTACTATATCAGTTGTTGATTATGCAATAATACTGATATAATAAGACTAACAGAAATTAGTTATTTTTATTATAAAAGATATCATGGAGATAAGAAAATGTTTGAAAAAAGTATGTGGATAAAATCAAGAAGAGATTTCGGCGATGTGTGCCCGGTTTTTAGATTTGATTTTGAATTTGAGCAGGAAGTTGTAAATGCGGTTTTGAATATTACTGCAATGGGAGTATATGAGGCTGAACTCAACGGTAAGCGTGTCGGGAACTTCATAATGGCACCGGGATGGACAGCGTATGATAAGCGTCATCAATATCAGAGCTATGACATCACTTCGATGCTTAAAGAGAAAAATACAATCGCTGTAACCGTGGGTAAGGGCTGGTACCGCGGACGAATATGTGAAGACAGAATTACAAACGGCTGGGGCGGAGTATCTGCAGTTATTATCGAGATTGATATTCGGTTTGCAGACGGAACGGAGACGGTAATCGTATCTGATGATAATTGGAAAACCGCGCAATCGCCAATCAGGTTCAGCGAAATTTATGACGGCGAGGTTTATGATGCATCATTTGCGGACGATGAATGGGAGCCGGCGGGATTTTTTTGGTTCAGAAAGGATTTGCTCATTCCGCAGGAGGGCGAATATGTAACAGAGCACGAGGTAATTATGCCTAATAGCTTGATTATAACACCCAAGGGCGAAAGGGTGATAGATTTCGGACAGAACATTACAGGCTATGTCGAAATTGAGGCAGATGCGAAGCTCGGCGAGAAAATAGAATATTCTCATGCCGAAGTGCTTGATGCGGACGGAAACTTCTATACTGAAAATCTGCGGACTGCAAAGGCGAGGATAGAATATATATGCAGGGACGGAAAGCAAAAGTATAAGCCTCATTTCACATTTATGGGCTTCCGCTACATAAGAATAGACAGCGCACCGGAAAATATGACTGTGGATAATTTTAAGGCAATTGTTGTACATTCCGAGATGAAGAGGACGGGGTATTTTAAGTGTTCAAACACTAAGATAAACAAGCTTTTTTCAAATATTATATGGGGTCAAAGGGATAACTTTTTTGACATTCCGATGGATTGTCCGCAGAGAGACGAAAGACTCGGATGGACAGGAGACGCTCAGATTTTTATTAAAACGGCAACGTATAACTTTGATGTGAAAAGGTTCTTTCAAAAGTGGCTGCATGATTTAAAGGCAGAGCAGACGAATGACGGCAGCGTGCCGTCCGTTGTTCCTAACATTTTCGGTAATGGCGCCCTCGGCAGACCCTGCTGGTCGGATGCGGCTGTTATTTGCCCGTGGCAGATATATCTGTCATACGGAGATATACGGATTCTTGAGGAGCAGATAGACAGTATGACAGCGTGGGTGGAATATATGCGCAGAGATTCAAGCGGATTTTTGTGGCTTAACGACAAGCATTACGGAGATTGGCTCGGGCTTGATAACACTGACGGAAGCTATAAGGGGGTGTCTGACTATATTTTGATCTCATGTGCGTTTTTTGCTTATTCGACGGGGCTTTTGATAAAGGCTCTCAAGGCGCTCGGCAGACCGACTGCCGAGTATGAGGAACTTTACATAAATATCGTTAAGGCATTTAACCAAAGGTTTACGGAATACAAAACACAGACAGAGTGTGCTCTGGCATTGTGCTTTGATATTGCAGAGGATAAAAGGAGTGTTGCAGACAAGCTTGCCGAGCTTATAAAGAAAAATGGAAATAACCTGACAACGGGCTTTGTCGGAACACCGTACCTGCTGCCTGCCCTGAGTGAGAACGGATATACTGAGCTTGCGTACTCACTGTTCTTGAAGGAAGAATATCCGTCATGGCTGTTCTCGGTAAATATGGGCGCAACAACCGTATGGGAGCATTGGGACGGCAGAATGGCAAACGGTGAATTCTGGTCGGCAGCGATGAATTCCTTTAACCATTACGCATACGGAGCGGTAGGCTCGTGGATGTATGAAACAGTTGCAGGTATCAGAATTGATGAAGAGAAGCCCGGATTTGAAAATGTGATATTAAAGCCGGTTCCGGACAAAAGGCTTGATTGGGCAGAAGCGTCGGTTATCACGAAATACGGAACAGTGCGTTCAAAATGGTACTATGATAAAAATGATAATATACACTATGAATTTGATGTCCCGAATACTGCAACAATTATTATAGACGGCAATGAGAAGCAGGTAAATAAGGGTAGATATTGTTTTTAAGAGATGTATTAAACGGAAGGAAATGATATTGTATGTTTAAGAACGCAAAGTGGATTGCGGAGAGTGACAACATAAAAGAAATTACACCTGCTCCGCTTTTTAGGAAGAGCTTCAGCATATGCAAGACGGTGAAAAAAGCCATGATGTATGCCTGCGGTCTCGGTCATGCTTGCTATTACATAAACGGCCGAAATATAACCGACGAGGTTATGCTTACCCCAATATCGAAATATGACTCACGGGTGTATTACAACGAATTTGATGTGACCGAGTTTTTATCGGTAGGTAAAAACACAATCGGCTGTGTTTTGGGCAACGGCTGGTATTTTGTGACATATCCCAGATGGGACTTTTACAAGCCCGATTGGATGCATCATCCAAAGCTAATATTAAAGCTGATAATTGAATACACAGACGGTTCGACGGAGGAGATTGTTTCAGATACTTCATGGAAAACAGCTAAGAGTGCCATTATATACAACGAGGACAAATGCGGCGAAATTTATGATGCAAGGCTTTACATTGACAGATGGAATGAACCTGATTTTGATGACGGCAAGTGGAACAACGCCTTTATTTGCCGCGGTGCGGGAGGGGTGCTTCAAAAAATGGACTTTCCGCCAATCAGAGTGACTGATTGCTTGCCTGCAGTCAGGATTTCGTCAAATGTTTATGATATCGGACAGAATATAAGCGGCTGGGTAAGATTAAAGGTAAAGGGTGAGAGAGGATGCGAAATAAAGATAAGATATTCCGAGGTAATAAACGAGGATGGGAGCATAGCACCGGAAAGACTCAATACCATTGCGGGGAGTGATACTCATACAGATAAATATATTTTGAGCGGCAGAGGTGTTGAGGAATGGGCGCCAAGCTTTGCGTATCATGGCTTCAGATACGCCGAAATTACAGGAGCTGCAGAAATAATTGCGGTCATCGGTGAGGTTGTTCACTCCGATGTCAAAACGGTCGGAGCATTTGAGTGCAGTGATGATATGCTGAATAAAATTCACAGCGCATCGGTTTGGTCAACACTCACCAATATTCAAGGGATTATCACCGACTGTACTCAGCGTGAGCAGAACGGCTGGACGGGTGATGCACTGCTATCTGCGGAACAGTCGCTTATGAACCTTGATATTGTACCGATTTATAAAAAGTGGCTTGTTGACATTCGCGATACACAACGCCCGAACGGGCAGATTTGTTGCCTTGCACCCACAAGCGGCTGGGGCTATAATTGGGGCAGCGGCCCTGCGTGGGACAGCGCACTTATTCTTATTCCGTACTATATCTATAAGTATACGGGGGATAAATCGGTTTTGTCTGAGATGTGGGAGAGTATGGCTCTGTATATGGAGTTTATGGAGTCAATGTCTGATAAAAACGAAGTATGCTTCGGGCTTGGTGATTGGTGTCCGCCTGCAGGTGCAAAAGTATGTCCGACGGTGATAACCGACACGGCATACTTCTATATTGATAACAAGGTTATGGCAAGGTGTGCAGAGCTTCTCGGAAGAGACGGTCTTGCATATCAAAAGAGAGCAGTGGAGATAAAAGAGACGTTCAGAGAGAAATATATAAACAAGGATTTTTATTTGGGAGATAACACAACGGCTATTGCCTGCGCAATATATCAGGATTTATATACCGATGAAGAAAAGGCGGTTGCTGCCAAGCGTTTAAATGAGCTTTACACTGCGAACGGATATCATATAGACTGCGGAATTTTGGGTATTAAGTATATATATACTGCTCTGTCAGAGTATGGTTATGCCGAAACAGCGTATAAGCTGACAACGAATCCGCAGTACCCGAGCTATGCACATTGGATTCTTTGCGGAATGACTACACTTTGCGAGACTTGGGATATGTCACATTCGTGCAATCATCATATGTTCAGCGAGGTTGATATGTGGCTTTATAAATATATAGCAGGGATACATATTGATGAGGGCGGCGGTTCTGTTCACATTAAGCCGTGTTATATAACCGGGCTTGATTGGGTCAGAGCAAGGCACAAGGGTATATCGGTATATTATGATGAGCAAAAAATTGAGATTACTTCCGATATCCCTGCCACTTATGTTACACAAAGCGGCGAGGAGGTTTACCTCGATACGGGAAAACACACATTATCAAAATAAGGAGGAGAAAAATGAAGAACAAATTTACACTTTGTACGATGGCGTTAAGCATGATTTTTGCAACGCCGTGTGC
Source organism: uncultured Ruminococcus sp. (assembly GCA_902766745.1). Taxonomy (GTDB): domain Bacteria; phylum Bacillota; class Clostridia; order Monoglobales; family Monoglobaceae; genus UMGS1820. Next base: position 138,293 of record CACXES010000041.1, on the reverse strand, counting down.
GGCGGAAACTGTTTTTTATGAGCCGAGTTTTTTGTCTGACGGGTATGTCAGTATTGAGGGTAGGTCTGATGTGAAGAATGGGCAGATTGCGTTCAAGGCGGCAAGAGTCGGAGAAACACTCGAGTATGTAGCAATTCAGGAGACAATATCGGACGATGATGGAAATTTCAAATTTCTGTTCAGAATCCCTGAACAGATAAACGGAGTCTCCTCCAACGGGACCTACAACGTATTCGTAACGGCAAGGGGTGAATCAAGGAAAGAGGCAGCATTTGATTATATAAATTTTGAGTATATGCTCAAAAGGATTAAAGAGGCAGAGAGCGGAGCGGAGCTGTACACAATTCTTAATAATTCCACGGCGGAGGATAAGGCTGCATTGGAGGTTATGGGAATGGCGGTGGCAGAGCTTGAAAATATAAGCTCAAGACTCAGCAGCATTACAGATGAATGGTTTAAGCTATGCGATTTAAAAAATGCAGATGCGGCAGAGGTCGCAGAAAGCTTTAATCGGGAGATGGGTCTTGAATATGCAAAGCTTGGCAACACCGAGACAGCACTTAAACTTATTAATCCCGTTTATGAGGGAGTTGAGTTTGAGTCGGCAGAGAACAAAACAGAGCTTGCCCGGGCGGTGAAAAATAATATAAATGCCGAGTCTCTTGAAAAATTCTGCGATGTATATGTATTGGCAAATAAGATTATTGGATTCGGAGAACTGAGAGCGGCGGAATTTGTAGAGGCAATAAGGACATACGACAAATACTTCAACTTCAGCGGCAGCAGTAAATATTCTTCGTACATCAGTATGAATCTTACAAAGCAGGGTAGGGTCGCAGATAATATGTCACAGCTTATTAACAGTGACACGGTTAAGGTAAGCGAAATTGTGAGTGCATTTGAATCAGCAGTTAAGGCGGTTGAAGGCTCGGACACAACAGCGGAAGGTTCCTCCGGCGGAGGAGGCGGCGGAAGCAGCAGAGGAGGCACAGGCAGCTACAGCAGCGGTGCAACCGTGAATGAATATCAGGTGGAAACACAGAAAAATCCTACGGAGAGATTTTCGGATTTGGCAAATGCAGAGTGGGCGGTTAAAGCTATTACAGAGCTTGCTGAAAAGGGAATTGTTTCGGGTGACAACAATGGCAGATTTAACCCCAACGACAGCGTTACACGAGAAGAGTTTACAAAAATGGTGATTTTGGCGTGCGGAATGTATAACGAAAATGCAGAATGTGACTTTTCTGATGTAGACCGAGATAAATGGTATTACAGCTATGTTGCATCAGCGACAGAAAAGAGAATTATTACCGGTATCGGCAACGGTGAATTCGGAACGAACAGAAAAATATCAAGAGAAGATATGGCGGTAATTATTAAGCGTGCGGCAAATGCGGCGGGTATAAACATTGTTAAAAAGAGAGATTTTTCAGAATTTGACGATAGTTATAGGATTGCCGAATACGCAAGAGAAAGTATAAGAGAGCTGTATTGTGCAGAGATAATCAACGGAGTCGGCGAAAATATGTTTGCGCCAACCGAGAATTGTACAAGAGCGCAAGCGGCAAAAATTATATACGAAGCGTTTGTAAAACAATAATGAAAGGAGGAATCGGTTTGAAAAGAGCGATAAGTATAATATTGATAATTCTTATGATTTTAATGTCTGTGCCTGCGGCTTTTGCGGCAAACAATTCTGACGTGAGCGACGAGATGCGGAATAATGCGGCACTGCTTAATGCGCTTAATATTGCAGACATAGACGTTGATAAGACTGTTATGGACGAGGGTATCTCGCAGAAGTTTTTTGCAGCTATGATTGTTAGGTCTATGTTTGATGACTTTGACACCGATAATGACGAATTGCTCAATAGCATGGTGGTTGGCATGAAAATTGTCAGGAGCAACGATTACAACCCAAATAAGCTTCTTACAAAGGAGCAAGCGGCAAATATGGCGCTTGCGGCACTGGGATATGATATCTTTGACGGTTACAGCGATTCACCCGAGAAAAAGGCAAGACTGGCATTGCAAAGCGGAATAAGTACAAGCGGCAGGTATATTACGGCAGGTGATGCAATCACTATGATTTGCAACATGCTTGATGAAAAGGTACTGTATGTATATGCAGTCTCGGACGGATATGTAAAGGTAAAGACCTCAGAGGTTGAGACTATACTCAGTCATTACAGAAACATAAGTAAGCTTGAGGATATAGTAACAGATAACGGTATCAGCAACATATACGGCGAAAGTACAATTGGTATTGACAGGGCGTATGTGGGTGATTACCTCATAGACTGCCGACCGGGACAGATGAGAGATTATCTCGGCATGAATGTTGTTGTGTATACACGCCCCGACAGCGGCTCGGATGCAAGGCTTCTTTATGTGTGTGCAAAGGATAACAAGGTTCTTAGAATCGATGACGAGAATATATCACAGGCGGATTTGTCAGAGATAAAATACGTGGACGATGCGGCAAAGGTGAAGAAGCTGTCTGTCAGCAGTCTTGCAAAAATCATCTATAACGGAGAAGCATATCCGGAATGTACGGCGGCAGACCTTGATTTAAAGAACGGCTTCGTAGAGCTTATAAACAATGACGGGTCGGGCGGATATGACGTTATAAAGGTGACTGAGTATAAGACAATGGTTGCAAAGCATGTATCATCCGATGAGATGATCATAATAAGCGAGTTTAAAAATCCTGATGCACTGACAGATATAAAGCTTGATTTGGGAAATAATGAGAAACAGCGAATTATAAAAAACGGTGCCGAGATTAAAATATCACAGCTGTCTGTCGGCGATACGTTGTCGGTTGCGCAGAGCAAAAGCGGAAGAGTGACGGATATTTTTGTGTCCGACAAGAGGTTTGACGGCTTTGCTGAAAAAATTGAAAAGGGTGACAGATGCCTGACGATTGACGGTACAAAATATTATTATACAAAGGAATTTGAAAAGATGTCGGCATATGATGAGCTTTATGCAAGGTATCCGACACCCGGCACAGAATATACCTTCCGAATAGATATCAACGGAAGAATTGCATCAGTCACACCTGTCGACGGCTCTTCAATCCTGTATGGCTATCTTACGAATATCGCAGAGAACGGTGTGTACGACAAGAAGGTCAAATTCAAGCTGTTTGACCAAAACGGCGAATGGGTTATATACGACTTAAAGGACAGACTGAGATTCGGCGGAGAGTCCGGATTTACGCCGGGTGAAGTATATGCCGAAATAGGCGAGAGCTTCCAGCCTCAGCTTATTCAATACAAGCTTGATGCAGAGAACAAAATTAAGGAGGTAAATATTGCTGCTCTGACATCGGAGACAGGATTTGACGGCTTTAGCAGAAGAGCCGAAGAGGAAATGACATACATAACTCAGAGCAACTCATTTTCAAACACGGTTTTTATAGATAACAATGCGTATATGTGGTTTATACCGGAGGATAAAACCCGTGAGGATTTGTATTTTATAGGCGGCTCGGGCAGTCTTACGGCTGATGCGAAGTATACACTCTCTGCCTACAATGTTGATGAAAGCAGCTCGGCGGCGTATTATACAGTTAATCTTGCGGAAACGAATCTTATGGGTCAGAGCCTTATGTTTGCTCTTGTTACCGGGGTGGGAACAAGGCTTGATACAGAAGGAAATGAAGTAAACTGCATGACCTGCTATATTGACAAATACTCAAATGAAACGCTTACACTCAGCGACCGAATTGATGCAGGCAGTATAAAGCAGGGGGATATTCTCAGAGTATACCTAAACGGTGCGGGAACGGTAGAGAATGTGGTGAAGCTTTGGTCACCATCATACGGAGAGGTTGAGAATATACCTGCGACAGCAACGCTTAGAAGTACAAGTGCTCTGGCGGTTACAGGTAAGATAGATTCTGCCTATCCCAATAAGAGCCTGATTGTATTAAAGAAAGGCGATTCGATTCAGCCGCTTCGTTTAAGAACAGGCGGAAGAATACTGATTTACTATAAAGGGCGAAATGTTGTAAGAGATGCAAGTATTTCCGAGCTTCTGCCAAATGATTATGCAGTGCTTTTCAGTCGTTACTCAAGCGTTTATAATGCAGTGATTGTAAGAGATTAAAAAATATTTGTTTTGTTGGCTTTAGTTAAAAAACCAAAATAAATTAATAAAAACAGGAGGTTATTATAGTGAAAAAAAGTAGGTTAATCCAAAAACTAAGTTCGATCATGTTGGTTTCGGTAATGCTTGTAACGATTCTTTCGACATTCGGTATGACAAGCTCATATGCGGCGATGTCGCAAAACGGTGACGATTTTAATTGGTGGATACATAATAACAGTTCTACTCACGCCAACTGGACATTTTCGGTAGAAACGATCGACGGAAGCACGGCACTGAAGGTGGTTAATTCAACAGCGGCAGCATCAGGGTCAATGCAGATAATGAATCCGTATGCTTTCGCTAATATGCCGGTAGGGAAAAAGTGGAAGGTAGTATTTGATATGAAGGAAATCACTGCCGCCGACGCATCAAGCACTGTAAACTTTTCTATGAATCATTCATCGGCTTTATCAAACATAAGTAAAACTGCTGTAGAGGGGCGTGACGGCTGGTATACATATTCCGCTGTATCATCAAGCAATGTAAATAAAAGCAATCAGCCGGGCTTGTACTTTAATATCAGCGCAAAGTCTGTATGTGAATTCTATATAGACAATGTACATTTGTATATCCTCGGTGAGGACGGCGAGACTGCGGATACATCAATCGACTATATTGAAGACGGAGATTTTGAAAGCGGAAAGACATATGGCTACGGAAATCCGTACCCAATGAGAGGTCACACGTTTGTGGTTTCGGGGTGGAGTGCTTTGGGAGGATACGGTGCTAAATACGATGCCGCAACAATGAATATAGAAAATGTTTTGGATGAAGGTAATGCGAGGACGGGTAACGGATCGCTCAGGATAATCAGAAAGGGCGCGCGTTATATCCTTGCCGCTCCGACAATAAGATTGCAGACAGAGGATACTTTTGCGGCAGGAACATACACTCTTTCGTTTTATGTAAAGGGAACTATGTCTTCCGCAACGCAAACATCGGCGACAACATCGAGCGGCTTGAATTGGTGGCTCGGCAACGTGACGCAAAATATGGGCTATTCGGCTAACTGGACGGTATCGGAGGATACAGAGCATCCGGGTTGGACGAGGTATGAAACGTCAATCACATCCACAACGGAGAATGTGCTGAGATTTAACATATCCGATGAATTTGACGGCTATCTTGATGATGTATCACTTAAGAACTCTGAAGGTGCGGAAATGCTGACAAACGGCTCGTTTGACATAATTCTTCCCGACCCTGCTGATTATGAGCCTCAAAATCCATTCATTATTTCAAGTCTTAAAACAGGCGGAGTAAATAATATTTCGTGGAGAAATCCCGTAAAAGAAACCTTAAGCAAGGTGAGTATGTATAAGCATGAAAACGGAGAGTGGAGCTTGGTAAGCGATCAGTATTCAAGTGAAGCGGGGAAGGTGTTTGAGGAGTATGATGCAAATCTCAATGCAGGAACAGTTTATACATATAAGCTGAGATTTGATTTCAGCGACGGTGAAAGCCGCGAGGTAATTCTCTCTAAAGACCCGAAAGCAGTAGGATATACCGATAGAAAAGCCGGAAATTCATGGGGTGTAACCGACAGATCCGCAGATATTTCGAACCAATATTTCCTCCCCAATAATGTAACTATTGATACAACAGAAAAGGCAAACGGAACGGCTTCGCTTCATATGTTCACAAATAAGGCGTATAATGCGGCCAACAGACCGGCAGATGTCACAAATTGGAGCGTGGCATATTTCTCGAGATTGCAGCAATCATTGAGTACGACAGAAAAGGGTAAATATTACAGGCTGTCATACAAAATAAAGGTAAATAACGCGACAAAAATTCAGGTGACGAGTGCCCAGGCTATTATAGGTGCGGGAGCGAGGAATACTTCTGATTATCCTTATTCAACAGGAAGCACTGATGGTTGGACGGAAAAAAGCATGGAACTGTATTGTGACGGAAGCGGAGCGGCAGCAGGACCTTTCCAGTGGTATATCGGCTCTGACGATGTTCAGGATTTGTGGATAGATGATATAACCTTATATGAATTAACGGGTAAGGACGGAACGGTTGTTGAAAACGCAGTTAATCATATAACAGACGGCGGCTTTGAGGATTACACGGCGGCAGCAGCTATTACAGACGAAAAAGCGACAGCGAGCAATAAAAGTGTGGCTATCTCATGGACAGCGCCGGCTGACAGCAGGTACATAAGAGTATATGAGGTGACAGAGGATGGCGATATGCTCCGCGCAGTATGCGAGCCGTCGGCAGGTGGTGTCACAATTGAGAACTTAATAAACAACAAGAATTATACATTTAAGCTGCAGTCGCAGAATATGAACGGCGTTTTATCAGATACGGTTACGGTTTCCGGAACACCGGCACCTCCGCCCTATGAGATTGAGAGTGATTACAGCTTAAAGCTCGGCAGCACGCCTGTATCGGCAGTTACCGGCAGCGGAGCATACAGCGTTTCACTTGATATTACAAACTACACAGAGAGCAGCTTTGCGCCTGCGTTAATTGCTGCTCTTTACAAGGATGATATTCTTGTGCAGTACAACAAGAGCGACAGTGTGATTGCGGCTGACGAGGAAACAAAGACTCTTACGGTTAATCTAAGCATTTCCGATTACGATGCGGAATCAACATATAAGATATGCGCATTTTTCTGGAATGACTTTGACAAAATGAATCCGCTATACAAGAGTGTTTCTTGGGATAATAAATAATGATGCATCTCTGTTGGTGGGCATATTCTCACCAACAGAGATGCCGAGGGGATCATGGATTAATGAGAGAAAAAACTGCAAACCGGGTTTTAATACATATTTTAATATTATCTGTGGTAGCTGCAAGCTCTTGGGGGATTACATTTAATGTATATGCAGACAGTACAGTTTCACTTTTGACAGCGGAAATCGACACGATTAAGGAATTGATCTCTAAGTGCGAGGAGAGGGAAATCTCGACGGATTATGAGCGTGTATATTTAAGCGCGGCGGAGCGGTCTGTCGAAATAATGCAGGAGAGCAGCATATCCGAGGATTTTATCGCTTATAACCAGCCGATTTGCACAGAGCTTTTGAGCAAGGCAAAGACAAGTCTTACGGGATATCTTGACGGCTCGATTACACCATACGATGTACCAAAGATAAATCCCGAAGGTGTGGAGGTCAGTGGGAAAAATCTTGTCGGAACCGTGTCTGACGGAGGTATAGAATACAGCAGTCCTGTTTTTTTAAACGGATATAACCTCGGCTGGGAGAACAGAGATGACAGTGATTTCTTAAGTCAAGTCGGTGTAAATAACATACCTTATAACATTAACATAAACCGTGTGATAGGCAGGCCGAACACTGCATATGCGTGGACCCCGTCGGGAAAGGCGGCAACGAGCGGTGAGGTCTTTGTCTCCGCAGAGGATTCCTCGCTCAAAATTGCGGGTGACGGAAGCACTACGGGTATGATATACCAGATGGTTTCATTGACCGAGGGCAAGGAGTATACGGTTAAATTCAGAGCCAAGGGCGAGACGTCGGGAAATATCTATATAAGGATAGGGATCTCGGGAAAGACGGATATTCAGTTCGGTATACCGGCATCATCTGATTGGGTAGGCTATGAGTATACATATATTCCGACTGACACCTGCAAGCCTGAATTCAGAATAAGTTGCGTCGGCAGTGTAACAGGGGCGTATATAGACGATGTTTCGCTTACGGATGAGAATGGAGACGAATTACTGACAAACGGCGGCTTTGAAGAATGGTTTGACTCGGGAGAAAACAGTGATGAGGGCTTGTTTGGAATAAACGCTTATGCGCTTGAAACAGGCAGGCAGACTCTTGAGTATTACAAATTAAAGGGCTATACGGTTGTTTTGTCCGGCGGATTTGCTTCGATGCCGACGTATGTATTGAGCATTAACGGTGTTAAGGATGTGAATGCTTCCTATGGGAGCTATTTTTCGTACAATCCGACACATCCTATGATTTTCGGCGCGATAAAAACCTATTTGGCGGCGGTTCTGCCGATTGCGAGAGAGTGCGGCAATGTGGTATGCTTTATGATACACAATGAACCGAGTTTTAATTCATACGGCAAGAGCTTCTATACCGATAAGTGGAAAGACTATCTTGAGAGCAAGTATTCTTATATTGCAGACTTGAATTTGACATACGGAGGAACGCAATATGCAGACTTTGCAGATGTTCCCATGCAGAATACGGAAAATCTTACAGCGGCAGAAAAGCTGACCGGACAGTATTATGACTGGCGTGTATTTAATGACAGTATTATAACGGAGTATCACAATGTTATTAAAGGATATATAGAGGATATAGCCCCCGACATACCTGCCGGCACTAAAATTATGCAGGAGGTTGCGCCAAGGGCGGCTCTTGTGCAGCACTACGGTACGGATTATGAGGCGTTTGGCGTAAATATGGACATAAATGCAAACGATGGCTGGGCCAGACCCGATGCGTCGGGGCAGACAATTCAAACGCAGATGATGTGGTATGATTTCCAGACCTCGGTAAACGAAGCACCTGTGTTCAATATGGAAAATCATTTTGCGCTTGACAAGAATACCTTGAATTATGCGGAAAATTATGCTGATTGGGTGACAGCAATGCTGTGGCAAGGGGCGTTGCACGGTCTGTCGGGAAGTCAAGCATGGCTGTGGGGCAGAAGTGATAAGAAATATCCGAATTTCATAAATACAACGGTTCAGTATCGAGCGGATGTTATGGCGCAGATAGGTAAAACAGGACTCGATATCAATCGTCTTGCGGAGGAGGTTACAGCGTTCAGGGAAAAGAAGGCTGAGTCGGCAATACTCTTCTCCGAGACCTCCAAAAGCTACAACAGACAGTATGAAAACGCTCTTTATCAAAGCTATCTGGGAGCTATGTACAGCGGTGTAAAAACGGATTTGATTTGCGAGAGCAAAATCAGCAGGCTTGCAGAGTATAACATGCTGATTATCCCCGAGGCAACCCATGTAGCGGATGCGGTCGTTGATGAAGTCTACAGCTTTGTTCAAAAAGGCGGCAATGTGCTTATGCTTGCGGAGGATTGTCTTAAATATAATGCTGACGGACAGGAGAGGACGGAGCTTGCTAAGGTGAATGCCATAAAGGTAGCTGCAGTAACAGAGAGCGGTGGAACAAGAAATTTTACGGGTTCAAGCAGTGCCTCGGTAAACGATATTGAAAGTAAGATTAAAGCTTTTTATATGGCAAGAGGCGCAGCGGAGATTGAATTGACGGATGAGAATAATAACCCCATTACAGGTGTTGAAATATCAACAGCGGAGAAATCCGGCAGAATCCTGATAAATCTTTGCAGCTATAATGCTGAGAACCTCGGTGTGTATGTGAAGTATGAAAACAGTCTGCTCGGCGAAATGACAAATTTGATTGACAACAGTACATATGAAGGATTAGTCACACTAAAGCCTAACGTTCCCATGCTTTTAGCTGTTGACGGTGGTACAGCTTTCGGAGTAGGAAAGCCGACCTTCGGGAAAATGGAGTTTGGCGAAAATCCGTTTTCGCCCGACGGCAGCAGCGGTGCTGTTTCGGAAAGGAATATAAAGAGCCTGTCGGCGGGAAATATATTTGCGGAGGTTGATATATACAATTCGGGGAGTATAGGCGATATAATACTTGTTATGGCTGTAAGGAACAAGAATATGATAAAGAGCGCATCTGCCGTACAAGCGGAATTGTTGATGGGTAACAACAGCGAAATCGTTGTTGCGGATGCAAATGATTTAACATACGGAGATTATCTTGAACTGTTTGTTTGGAGCGGTGACAGGCTCATCCCCCTTACGGGAACGTATAAATTGAAATGAGCGTAAATTGAAGTAAAACTGTATTCGCAAAAGCTCAATTATAAATCTGCGATGGAAACAAGCGAAAGGAGTGATTTTATGATACATTATTCAAGAGAATCGTATTTAGGTAAATTTTTAAAGAGAGTCGGAATTTTAATTTTGGTATTAGCCGTGCTTGTCCCCGGTACTGCGGGCTTTGCGACGATTATTGATAAAAACGGGGTAAACATACCAAATTGGTCAGTGGTTTATAAGGATGCGGAGGGCTATACGGAGCTTGTTACAGACACGGCTCACAGCGGCAAAAACTCACTTCATCTTGTAAAGACAACGCCGAAGGACGGTTCACAAAAGTATATTAATCTTTTTAACACAGCACCGATAGAGAATGGAAAAACATATGCATACGGCTGCTGGATTAAAGCGGATAAGGCGATGCAGATAAATATGTATTTTACAGATAACGGAATGGAGAATTTATCTGCCCTCGGACACACATGGGATTGGAAAAAGGTCGAGTTTAAGGTTACGGCGGTCAGAGACAACGCCGCTCAGGCGGTGGGCTTTATGTGCTACGGTGCGGCGCGGAATATATGGATTGATGATGTTTTTGTGTATGAGGTTGACGAGAGCGGCAATCATGTCGGCGAAAACCGTATTGCAGGCAACCCGGGCTTTGAGGCATCAGCCGTTGCGGCAGCTGCAGGCACTCAGACAAATGAAAGAGTGGTTCTGAGGGAAAAAACAGTCAATAATGCAGAAGATTATCTCTCGGTATCAAAGGATTTGCCTCTGTTCAGAAGAGGCATTACAATAGACGGGGAGCTTTCCGACTGGAACGGTGCAGCGGCTGTTGATTTCCTTAGATATTATAAGATGGCAAATTATACGGGAGATTGTACGATTACGGCTACATTAAAGACTGCATACGATGACAAAAATTTCTACTTTCTTATAGAGGTAAACGATCCTGTCCATTGTGATACCGGAATGTACTATTGGTCATCGGATTCGCTGCAGTTTATGCTGACATCTCAAGAGGGGGTATTCGGAGAAGAAATCTCTATCCAGTATATAACTGACGGAAAGCCGTTTTGTACACATGATAATATTGAGTATAAAACAGGTCGGAACGGAGAAGTAACTTATTACGAGGTTGCGGTGCCTTGGGGAACGTATATCCCCGAAGAGCCGGGCAAATTCTGGTTCAATGCGGCACTTAACAACAATGACGGTGCGGACAGAATATACTGTCTTGAGCTTGATGAGGGCATTACAAGCAGCAAGAATGCAGAAAAGGCAAAGGCAATGGTGCCGATGGCAGGGGGTGACAAAACGCTTGCGTTTTTAACTGCGGAGCAGAAAAACGTCATGCTGCCGGATGGGGAGCTTGATCCGCAGCTGACAATTATAAATTTAGGTGAAGCAACAACAGCCGAAATCAGCCTGTCCGACGGCAGTGCAGAGAAGGTGAACTTGGCGGCAAATTCATTTTTAGAGAAGAAGTTCAGCGTCAAAAAACACAATTTCGGTAATAATACCGTGGAGGTTAATGTAAGGTATCCGGAAAAGACCGTGGCGGCAAAATATGATTATGCGGTACTGCCTGACAAAGCAACGGTAGATGATTACCGTAATAAGTTTGCACAAAGGATTGCCGAGCTGAGGGAAAAGGCGGCAAGGCTCAATCAAATAGGTGTCACAACAGACTATGAGGATATTGATCTGAATATGGCTGAGCGTTCTGTTGAGGTTCTTGCAAGGCTTCAGGCTCAGGGTGATTATGATGTTGTTGTATATAACATTAATGCCCTGGAAGAAATATTTGCAAGATGCGATGAGGCTCTCACGGCTTACGAAAACAGGGAAAAAGACTCAATGGCTATTCCTAAGCTGGCGGACGGCAAGGTTATTATGGATGGTAATTCGTTTTACGGAAAAACGATTACTGACGGAGTTGAGGAATACCGTCCTGTCTATCTCTCAAGTATGATACTTGGCTGGGAGGATCGGGATGAGTTCCCTGTTTGGTCAGGGTTTGGGTTTAACACTGTACCGATCTCCATTTCATTCGGTGAGGTTGTCGGTCAGGCAGAGGCTCCTGTTACGTGGAAAAAACAAAGAGGTACTGTTGATTATTCAGACGCTGATATAACGGTGACGGATGAGGAAGCGCACAGCGGCAAATACAGCGTTAAATTTGTCAACCGTACACCGGCAAAGACCGGCTACGGAACATATCTTTATCAGACCTTCAAGCCCGAGCCTAACACAAAGTACACGCTTACATTCAGCGCAAAGGGTAACCTAAACGGAATGAAGGTGGGCTTCGGCAGTACAACTGCTCTTTCGGGTACGACTGAGGAGTGGAAGGATTATACGATAAATTGGACAGCGGGTGATAATCCTGCCTCAACTAATGTTGTTATTCTGACGGGTGATGTTACCGACGGTGCATACATTGATGATATCAGCCTTTGTAAAGAAGGCTCGGACGCCAACATGATAGCAAATGGTGAGTTTGAAAAGTTCTACAAGAGATGGGAGAATACAGACTTCGGCGTAAACTATTCTAAGATTGACGAAGTGTGCGATACGTTGCGCAGGGCGGATTTCTATAACCTGAAAATTATTTTTTCAATGACGGTGCATGATCCCAATGTATACCTGCTTACACTTGAAAATGTAAAGGACGCGGGAAAAACCTACGGCGGATTTATGAAGGCAAACCCCACAGCTCCGGCAATGGAGGAGGCCTTGCGCATATTCTACCGCTCGGTAATCCCCAAAATAACCGAGTATGATTCGCTTGCGGCGCTGCAGACTCATAATGAACCGACTTTTAACACATCGGATTCTACATATTATAAGCCGTTTTATACACAATTTCTCGTTGATAAGTACGGAACTGTCGAAAGTCTGAACGAGGTTTATGCTTCGGAGTATAAAACCTTCGAAGAGATAGAAATGCCGCAGACAAAAGAGACGAATATGTATTTCTACGATTGGCAGATGTTTAACGAATCCATACTGACCGATTACTTCAAAATCGTTGCGGAGGAAATGGCTGTTCTTGCACCCGATTTGCCCTATTCGGCAAAGTATATGGCGGAGACCTCGCCGACTATTTCGGACAACACGCTCAAATGGGGAATAGACTTTGAGAAGATTGAACCATATGTTACAATGGCAGGGAATGACGCTTTTGCATACCTCGGCAACGGAACCATTCAGACAAAGCTCGCATGGTATGATATTCAACATTCGCTCAAAGGAACGGCTGTTGCCGACTGGGAGGATCATATCATCATTGATCATAAAACCATCAACTTAGACCCAAGACAATATAATTGGCTGATCACAAGTATATGGCAGGGTGCAATACACTATATCAGCACAGATAACATATGGCTGTGGGGTATTAATGATGCTACTTCAAACGGTGATTTCAGAAATACAACAATGCAATACAGAGCGGATTGTATGTCGGGTATAGGTAAGACGATGAGTGATATTAACAGGCTGTCGTACGAGGTTGACGCATTTAAAAACGAACCCGCTGATATTGGATTGTTTTACTCTCACGCATCACGCACGCTTGATGTAAGTCATGCAAGCGCATTCTATGAGAGCTACTGCAATACACTTTATAACGGTTACAAGCCATGTATCATAACTGAGACTCATGCGGATGATTTGAAAAATTATAAGGTGTTTGTTGTTCCCGAGGCATTGCATACAAGCCGTGAAACGGTGGAGACGGTTATTAATTATGCTCGGAACGGCGGACGTGTAATCCTGCTTGGTGAGAATACGTTTAAGTATGATTTAAACAACGTTAAACATCCGCAGGAGCTTATAGATGAGCTGTACTCCGTGGCGGAGGTAATCCCAACAGGCACTCAGCCGGGAGAGAAAAAAATTGCTATAGCATCACAGTTGTTTGATATACTCGATGGCAGGTATGATGAGACTCTTAAGCCGAGTTACAGTCTTGTTGATGCTGATACGGGCGAGAAAGTGAAAAGTACAGAGTGGCTTGCCGTTGAAAGCGGCAACGGTGTAATAGTGAATATGCTGAACTATGAATGGAACTCGGCAAAGAGAGTGAAGCTTGTGGCAGACGGCAAGGCTTTAACGGGCGAAGATCTGCTGTCAGGGGAGGCTGTCGGTGAAATATTTTCTCTCGAACCGTACACGCCGACCTTTATTAAGTATAACAAATAAAAAGCAATTATGATTGACCGAGAAAATATAATATTAAAGAGGTGTTTATTTTGAAAAAATATATTTCTATTAAAACAGTATCTGTGATAACCGCTGCTGCTTTGGCGGTATGTGCGTTGACAGGCTGCGGGCGGGAAGCCTCGGATAAGGATGAACAGGGAAGAACAATTATCTCAATCGGGAATTATCCGACAAATGAGGGCAAGAGCAAGGAAACATGGGACGCTAAGTGGCAGAAATTTGAAACAGATAATCCTGATGTTAAGATCGAACCGAATCAATGGACGTTTGACTTAAAAACCTTTTATGCAAAGGCGGCAGGCGGACAGCTTCCGAATCTGTTTATGACACACTTTACCGAGATTGACCAGTGCATTGAGGCAGGATATGTGGCAAATCTTACGGAAGTGCTTGAAAAGCGCGGGTATGAAGGTAAATTTAACAAAAGAGTATTAGATATAATTTCCGATGATAACGGCGATATATATGCATTCCCTATATCTACATATATTTTAGGCATCGGCTATAATACTGATATGTTTGAGGCGGCCGGTCTTATGGAAGAGGACGGGACCCCCAAGCAGCCGCAGACATGGGATGAGCTTGCAGAGTTTGCCGTTAAAATAAAAGAGGCTACGGGCAAGCCTGGATTTGTATTTCCAAGTGCGCAAAATAACGGCGGCTGGCTGTTTACCTGCCTTGCATGGTCGTTCGGAACGGAGTTTATGAAGCAGGATGCTGACGGAAAGTGGAAGGCGACCTTCAATACTCCCGAGGCGACAGCTGCTCTCCAATACATCAAGGACTTAAAATGGAAGTATGACGTACTTCCTTCCGTTTCGCTGATTGACAATACCGAGTATTATAAGCTCTATGCAACGGGAAATGCAGGCATGCTTATCGCAGCGGGAAGTATGCCATCGTCTGTTGTACAGTACGGAATGCAGCCCGAACAGGTAGGAATGTTTGCAATTCCCGCCGGGCCAAAGCGTCATGTTACCTTGCTCGGCGGAACCTTGTACTCGGCTTCGAATAATTCAACATCGGATCAGCTTGACGCCGGAATACGCTGGATAGAGGCAAGCTATAACTATAATGCCACGGAGGATTTTAAGCTTAACAAGCAGAGGGAAATTGAAGTGGCGCTGGAGGCAAATCAGCTTGTGGGTATTAAGAGCATGAAGCCGTGGAGCGGTAATGCGGAAAGCGTTAAGTATGAGTATGAGTTGATTGACAAGAACACAAACGGAAATCCCAATCATGTACGACTGTATAACGAATTTGTTGAGAGCGGAGATGTTGAGATTCAGCCCGAGGAACCTATATGTGCACAGGAGCTTTACGGAATTCTTGACGGATGCATTCAGGAGGTTTTGACAAATAAGGACGCAGACTGTGCTAAGCTTCTTGAAAAAGCAAATTCGGATTTTCAGATGAACTATCTTGATAATTTGTCATATTAGTTTATAATGCCGAGCCGTGATGCCGGAGTTATTTGATAAAGCAGTAATTTCTGCTGCAGTGGTATATATACATCTTTGCGGCACGCGGCACGATAGAAATTTTACTGTAATCATATTGACCTAAAATAAACTTAAGGAGCGATAACATTGCTAAGCTATACTGAATTGCCAAAAAGCGAGTACCGATGTGAGGATATTGAGGTTTCAATCGGCGGAAAGTATAACATAAATCCATGCAGGACAAGGGTTTCTGCTGTGCCGTATAACCGCGTATGGCCGGGAATGCAAAGATGCGATGACCAGACTGAAGAGGCATACTTTTTCAGCTATACTGCAGATGAGCCCGCCGAAATAGAGGTGAAGTTCAGCAAAGTTTTTGAAACAGCGGTTGTGAGGCCGCTCTCTAAGGGCATAATCGCTGAAGCATCGGGAAAGGTTATAAAATTCACTATCCCCGGTGCAGGTCATTATGTCCTGGAGACGGATGACTTTCACAATGCATTGCACATTTTTGTAAATTCTCCGATGAATCAGCCGGACGGCAAAACTCTTGTATTTAAAAACGGCGTGCATCATATCGGTGTTATGCAGCTTGAGAGCAATCAGAAGGTGTTTATTGAGGACGGTGCAGTTATCTACGGCGGATTTACAGCTATTGATAAAGAAAATATATGCATATACGGAGGGGGAATTATCGACGGAAGCTATGAGAGCCGTTGCAGCGATACACGCACAAATCCGAATATGCATTACGCCAAGAGCTGCTTTGATATGGATGTGACAGAGGATATGAGTGTTCTTGAGAAAACTCTGTATGACGAAAAGATGCTCAGCGGCGCGTTGAGGTTTTACAATTGCAGAAATGTGGAGGTTTGCGGTCCTGTTATCCGCGATACCTGCACTTACGGAATGATTGCCGCAGCCTGCACAAATGTTTGTGTCAACAACCTAAAGCTTGTCGGAATGTGGAAGTATAACACTGACGGAATAGATATATTCAACAGCAGGAATGTTGTAATCAAGAATTGCTTTATTCGCACGTTTGATGACAGCATTGTGTTAAAAGGGATAAAGGGCTGGGATTCGCGCAATATGGAGAACGTTTTCGTAAAGAACTGTGTTGTATGGTGTGACTGGGGCAGAAGCCTTGAACTGGGTGCGGAAACAAATGCGGATTTATACGAAAATATAGTGTTCTCTGACTGTGATTTGATTCACGGTACACACGTTATGCTTGATATCCAGAATACCGGCCGTGCTTGTATAAAAAATGTCACCTTTGAGAATATCCGCTGTGAATACAACAAAAATCAGCTCCCGTCATTGTATCAGCATGATTTAAACCTTAATTATCCGAATATGGATAAGACCAACACTCAGCAGCCGAAGCTGATGTTTATTTCAAACAGTTATGACGGCGATCGCTTCGGCGGCGATATCGAAAAGGGTTCTGTTTCGAGCATCACATTTAATGATATATACGTTATTGCGGACAGCGAGGTTAAGATGCCGATATCCGAGTTCATAGGAGTAGACGAGGCGCACCGCCTTGACGGAATAGCAGTAAAAAATGTGTATTTCAACGGCAAAAGACTCGAAAGTATATCAGATGCCAATATTACATTCAATGAATTTTGTGAATTGAAATTCGTGTAAAGTAAGTAGGTCGGTACATGACATTCTTGCCGGAATGTCAATACCCTTTCCTTTATCATCGAGTAAATCGGAAAATATATCGAGTAAATCGGGAAATATCCGGATTTATAAAAATGAGTAATAGAACGGGGCTTTATACCGATAATTTATGAGGAGGTTAAATATGATTAATGAACCGTGGAAGGGATACATAGAACCCTTCAGAATATTCGGAAATCTGTACTTTGTCGGTACCGTTCCGGCATCTTCCCACTTAATAGATACAGGTGACGGACTTATACTGCTGGATTCCGGTTATCAGGAATCACTCTATCTGGTTCTGGAGAGCATCAGAAAGCTCGGCTTCGACCCAAAGGATATCAGATATGTGTTACATACTCACGGGCATATTGACCATTGCGGTGCCGGAAGAGCGCTTAAAGAGCTATGCGGCTGCAAGCTGTTTATGGGTGAACGTGATAAGGAATATGCAAACGGCACACTTGATTTGTCGTATGCTGCGGAGCTTGGAATGACATACATTCCGTTTGAACCTGATGTGCTCATAAAAGACGGTGATGTTATTACACTGGGAAATACATCGGTCAGAGCGGTGGCAACACCGGGACACACACCGGGGGCGATGTCATATTTCTTCGACGTGACAGACGGCAGGCGAACTTACAGAGCGGGACTTCACGGAGGAATGGGTATCAATACCCTGTCAAGAGAATTTCTCGATAGGTACAATTTGCCGTACAGCTACCGTGATGAGTTTGTAAATTCAATGAACAGACTGCAGACGGAAAACGTGGATATATTCCTCGGTAATCACGCAGAGCATAATGATACGGTCGGCAAGGCAGAGCGATTGAGAAACGGTGACACAGATGCCTTTATTGACCCAACGGAATGGAAGCCCTACGCAAAGTGGTGTGTCGAAAATCTTGAACAGATGCTAGTGCGTGAGCAAATATAAATTATTTTAAGACGAATTAAAAATGATAAAGGAGAGCAAATGGATAAGTATACAAGATTAGCGGAAAAGTTTAAAAACAGAGAAAAGATAATCGGAACAACAATGATAATGTTCAAATGCCCTATGATTTTAGAGGCTATGAATTGTGATGAGCTTGACTATGTACTGTTCGATGCGGAGCATGGTGTGTTTGACACACAGAATGTAGTTGAACTTCTGCAGGTGTGTAGGCTTATGGGACTTCCTGCATTCGTGCGTGCACAAGACAGCGAGTATCATCTTATCGCAAAGGCGATAGATATGGGCGCAGACGGTGTGATGCTTCCGAGAACCGAGAGCTTGGAACAACTCAGGACGGCTGTTGACGCACTTCTTTTCTATCCCGAGGGAAGAAAGGGCAGCGGCGGACACGGACAGTTCAGGCCGGGCGAGACCTATTCGGATTTCAAAAAGACGAGATTCCTGCTGCCGCAAATAGAATCACCCAAGGGCATAGAGATGCTGCCAAAGATGCTTGAGGAATACGGAGAATACATAAACGCAGTGATGATAGGACCTTATGATTTATCAATAATGGTAGGAACGCCAAAGGAGATCAAGAGTCCCGAGATGTTAGAGGCGATACAGAAGATATTTGACATAAGCAATTCCTACAGAAAGTCATGCGGCATCTTCTGCGATGACGAGATTTTGGCGCAGAAATACCGCAATATGGGATGCAATGTATTATGGACAGCCAGTGACAAGGACTTCTATATGAAGGGATATAATCAAGAAATGGAAGTTTTGAAGGAAATTAAGTGAGGTTTTTGATTATGCAT
This sequence comes from uncultured Ruminococcus sp., assembly GCA_902766745.1. Taxonomy (GTDB): domain Bacteria; phylum Bacillota; class Clostridia; order Monoglobales; family Monoglobaceae; genus UMGS1820. Next base: position 119,204 of record CACXES010000041.1, on the reverse strand, counting down.
TATTGTCACTTGCGTCAGATGTGATGGAGTGTGTGGAATTATACAATCGAATTGACAGCAATTATATAAGAAAGGGATTTTAAAAATGAGAGTTGCAATAGACGATATAAAAAATAGATCAACAGCAATATTTGAAAAAGCGGGCTTGAGCTCCTGGGATGCAGACGTAATAACTGATGTGCTGCTTCAAACCGAGATGAGGGGTGTGTTTACACACGGATTTATGAGACTTGAAAGATACATAAGTTGTATAAAGAGCGGCGGCATAAAGACAGACGGTGAGTATACGGTTATATATGACAGTCCGTCGTGGGCGTCAATTGACGGAAATGACAATCTCGGCATAGTAATATCCTATAAGGCCATGAAGCTGGCGATGGCAAAGGCAAGGGAAACAGGTGTAGGTATAGTAAACGTAAGAGGAAGCCATCACTTCGGTGCGGCAGGATATTACACATCAATGTGTGCGGACAGCAATATGGTTGGTATGTCAATGAGCAACGGCGATATTTTAATTGCTGCAACGGGAAGCGGTGAAAAGACAATCGGTAACAATCCGTTTTCCTATGCTTTCCCTGCAGACAAATACGGCAAAATTGTGTATGACATAGCAATGAGCTATGTATCGGACCGTAAGGTTGTACAGATGGATAAGGAGGGAAAGAAGCTTCCGGAGGGCTGGATAATTGACAAGGACGGCAAGGCGACGGTCGACCCGGGTGAGTATGAAAAAGGAGGAACGCTTCTGCCTTTCGGCGGATACAAGGGCTACGGACTTGCATTGATGGTGGAAACTCTTGCGGCGACACTTTCGGGTGCGGCAATGACCAAGAACGTTCATGCGTGGAATACAGACAAAAACCGCGGCGGAAACGTGGGTCACTTCTTTATGGCGCTTGATATAGAAAAACTCGGAAATCCCGAGGGTTACAAAAAGCGTGTTGATGCTATGATAGACGAGATTAAGAATTCAAAAAAAGCGGACGGCACTGACAAAATCTACTATCCGGGCGAGATAGAAATGGGTAAGATGGCGAGATGCTTAGAGTGTGGTTATGTGGAAATTTCCGATGACACAATGGAAGCTGTCGAGAAAGTCGAAAAGGAATACGGGTTAAAATAGAATCGGAGATGAGGCAGTTGTTAATGACGGTAACGATTACGGAGTACGGCGCAGAAAGTAACGGAGGAATCTGTACAGAGTGTATTCAGAGGGCGATAGACGATTGCTTTTTAAACGGCGGAGGAACAGTTGTCGTACCGAACGGCAGGTATCTGACGGGCTCGGTGAGACTTCGCAGTAATGTAACGCTGTATCTCAAGGAAAATGCGTGTCTTGAGGGAAGTCGAAGACCTGGGGATTATATGGAATTCATAAATGATTCAACAGAGCCGATAAAGGAAGAATATAAAACTACTGATGTATGGAAGTCTGTTGAGGAGAGGAAAAGCTATGATTTTATGAATTGCCCGGCCGGGCGCTGGGGTAACGCAATAATCAGGGCTATTGATGCCGAGAATATAGCGATTATCGGTGAGAAAAATTCAGAGATTGACGGAATGGATTGCTTTGATGAGCTTGGCGAAGAGCATTACAGAGGTCCGCATGCAATAAGTATGCATTACTGCAAAAACATAAGGCTTTCAGGTTATATGGTGCGCAACAGCGCAAATTGGGCGCATGCCTTGTTTGGGTGTAAAAACACAGAAATGGATAATATTGAGGTTATTGCGGGACACGATGGCGTACATATAACAACGTGTGATAATACCGAGATAAAAAACTGCCGTTTTTATACGGGTGATGATTGTGTCGCCGGGATTGACAACATAAACGTGACAGTCGAAAACTGTGAACTGAATACAGCCTGCAGTGCATTCAGATTCGGCGGAACGAATGTATTGATTACAGACTGCAGAATATACGGACCCGCAAGATACCTTTTTCGGGGAAGTCTCAGTGATGAGGAAAAGCGAAGCGGAAGGGTGAGGTGCGAGAATACAAATCATCGCTTTAATATGCTCAGTGTGTTTACGTATTATGCCGATTTTTCAAGAGAGATACGTGAGATACCGGGAAATATCATTGTGAAGAACAGCACGGTGGAGAACGCAGACAGATTTCTGCATTATAACTTTTCGGGCAACGAACCGTGGCAGGCGAACAAACCTATGCGGGATATCAACTTTGAGAACATAAAGGCATCGGGCATCAAGATGCCGCTCGCTGTATACGGCGATAGGAATACCCGGGCTTTACTTTCAATAAAGAACTGCGATATTGCATTCGAGGAAGGAACGTTAGGCGTGCCGTTTATGCAGGCGGCATATTACGAGAAAATTAAGCTTGAAAATATAATGATAAGCAATATATCTGCAGCACCACTTATCAGGAAGTGGACAGACGGTGAGATTTCGTTAAAAAATGTTGATTCGGGCGAATGCAATTATATCGAGACCGCGTCATATGAATTCTTTGCACAATCCATATAAAGACAGGAAAGGAATAGTTATAAATGGTATATACAAAAATAGACGGACTTAATAAAAGGATTTCAAAAATGGTTTTCGGAACAGCTACGCCGCAGCTTTTTGCAGCCGTAGCCGATGGCGCGGTAGCAGAGGACAAGGAAAAGGCGTTCAAGCTATTGGATAGTGTATTCAAAGCGGGGATAAACACGTTTGACTGTGCGGCTCATTACGGCGAAGAGATAATGGGCGAGTGGATGCGGGAGAGAGGAAACAGAGATGAGTGCGTGATTATTACCAAATGCGCACATCCCAATAAGTGGCGTGACCGCGTGACGGATTTTGATATCTTGTCAGATGTTCACGATTCGCTGAGTAAGCTAAATACAGATTATATCGATGTGTATATGCTGCACCGTGATAATCCGCAGATGCCTGTCGGACCGATTGTCGAGGTTATGAACAGACTGTACAACGAAGGAAAGGTTAAGCTTTTTGGCGGCTCCAATTGGAAACATGAGAGAATAGGCGAAGCCAATAAATATGCAAGGGAACATAATTTGATACCGTTTACTGTTTCAAGTCCGAATTTCGGACTTGCGGAGCAGGTTGTCGATCCATGGGTGAGCGATGCGAAGTTCGGCGGCGGCTGCGTAACGATTGCGGGCCCTGATAATAAAGCGGCAAGAGAGTGGTATGCAGAAAACAATATAGCTGTCTTTGCATATTCAAGTTTGGCAAGAGGGTTTTTCTCCGGTGCGTTCAGGAGTGATGAGCCTGAAAAAGCGAAGGAGATACTTGATAAGCCCGGATATATCGGATATTTTTGCGAAAATAATATAAAAAGACTTGCCCGCTGTGAGAAGATTGCCGAAAAGAAGGATATTACGGTTGCGCAAGCCGCTATGGCGTGGATATATAATCAGCGGTTTAAGGTTTTCGCCCTCTCGAGTCCTGGGACAGCGGAACAGCTTAAGGAAAATATACAAGCACTCGAAATAAAGCTTACTGAAGATGAGATAAAATGGCTCGATTTGGAGGTGTAAATAATTATATATAGAAAGAGCGGTAACAGCTTCATGGACGCTATTCACTACAAGCTTCGCAAGAATCATCAGATTATCAGCAAGGCAGCATATGTGGTACTTGGCGTGAATTCAGATGGTTACAAGAATATTTTGGGTATATGGGTAGGCGGCAACGAAAGCAGTAAATTCCGGCTTGGAGTGTTAAATGAACTCAAAAGCAGAGGAGTTAAAAACGTAGATTTGTTCTGTGTTGACAGGATTTGCGGCTTTAGGGAGGCTATAAATGCTGTATATCCGTTTGCGGGTATACAGAGATGTATTATTCATAAAATCCGCTCATCCTTCAAATATGTTTCATACAAGCATATTAAAGAATTTACAGCAGATTTAAAGCTTTTTTACGGTGCACTGAATGAAGAGTCTGCCCTTGATAAGCTTCTTGAATTCAAGGAAAAATGGCAGAGTCAATATCCGTCTGCGGTAAAGTCATGGGATTTTACTTCAAACAATAAATTTGAATCAGGATGACAAGGAGTGCCCTGCGATGAGCTTTTTTAGCCGCATTCCTGTACTATAATTATCAGGTAAGCTTTAATATGTGGTCGCTTCTTACTCAATGGCTTAAGCTGATGTGTCTGAACTTCCCCTTTGCGTTCTTTACACAGCTTTTCTTTATTCAGCCTTGTGTAAGAACAATATTTAAATTTATATTTGCAAAGGATATAAAACTGCGCACTGAGGAAAAGAAAGAACCTGCTTTGCTATAAGGATTCAGTTTTACGTGCGAACTGTGAGATAATACACAACGGCATCCGTCAATTTTGATTTGGAATTGTCAATATGTGTATAGTCATTAAATACACTAAATTTCCAATATCGTATTTTTCGAGCACAGATGCCCCTCGCCTCTAAGGCGGTGGGTTTTATGTGCAGCCGTGCAGCGAAAAAAATACTCCCCGGGCCTGAGATATCAAGTCCGGGGAGTAATAGCTTGTGCTTAGCCTCTGTTCTGAAGATCCTGCTCGTACTTTTCGATCATCTTTTTAACCATCTGACCGCCGATAGAACCAGCCTGTCTTGATGTGAGGTCACCGTTGTAGCCCTTGTTAAGAGTTACGCCAACTTCGTTTGCAGCCTCCATTTTAAACTGCTCCATAGCAGCCTTTGCCTGAGGAACTACATAATTATTATTGCTTTTGTTACTAGCCATTTTTTTCACTCCTTAAAATAATTAGTGGTTTGTTGCGTTATTATTTTGAAACACCGCATTGAATTTTATACTGTTATTTTGTGGAATATACATTTTTTCTGTCAGTTTTTAAAGAAACGATGTTTCTGATTAATATATTGCCCCGTTTTGAACAAAATATTATTATTCATGTGTCGAAAAATTTATATATTTATGGGTTGAAAGTAAAATTTTATTATGTTAAAATAAAAGAGTATAATCATATGCACAAAATATTTATATTGATAATTTTAGGAGTGATTGCAATGCAAAAGAATATTACCTTTCAATATGATAAGGCATCTGACTTTATCGGTGCGGACGAGCTTAAAAATATAGCTCCGCAGGTGAAGGCTGCACATAAAATGCTTGAGGAAAAGACAGGAGCAGGCAGCGATTTCCTCGGATGGATTGATTTGCCTGTCAACTATGATAAGGATGAGTTTGCACGAATAAAAAAAGCCGCAGAGAAAATACGCAGTGATTCCGATGTACTTGTTGTGATCGGAATAGGCGGGTCATATCTCGGAGCAAAGGCCGCAATTGATTTTCTGACAGGTCCTTTCTATAACTATACAGAGAAGACTCAGATTATATTTGCCGGAAATAATATCAGTCCTAACTATTTAAACTCAGTGCTTGAATGTATAGACGGTAAGGATGTTTCCGTAAATGTTATTTCCAAGTCGGGAACTACGACAGAGCCTGCAATAGCTTTCCGTGTACTTAAGAAATATTTAGAGGATAAATACGGTAAGGAAGGTGCAAAGGGCAGAATTTACGCCACGACGGATAAGGCGAAGGGGGCACTCAAAAATCTTGCTGACTGCGAGGGATATGAAACATTCGTTGTTCCGGACGATGTCGGCGGAAGATTTTCTGTTTTGACTGCGGTAGGGCTTTTGCCCATTGCCGTATGCGGTGCAGACATTGATTCGATAATGCAGGGGGCGGCAGATGCACGCGAGCTGTATTCCGGCGATGATATTGAATCGAATGAGTGTTATCAATATGCTGCGGCAAGAAACATTCTTCACAGACGCGGCAAAGATATAGAAATGCTTGTTAATTATGAGCCGGAGCTTCAGTACTTCATTGAGTGGTGGAAGCAGCTCTACGGTGAAAGCGAAGGCAAGGACGGCAAGGGAATTTTCCCGGCAGGCGCAAGCTTTTCGACTGACCTTCACTCCATGGGACAGTATATTCAGGACGGCAGACGACTGATGTTTGAAACTGTTTTGTATGTAGAGGAGTCCAAAACCGATTTGATTGTTGAGGAGGATGCGGATAATGTTGACGGCCTCAATTTTCTTGCGGGGCGCGGCATGGATTTTGTAAACAAAAAGGCATTTGAAGGCACTTATCTTGCACACAATGACGGAGGAGTTCCTAATCTTATCCTTAAAATTAAAAAACTGGATGAATATACCTTTGGTCAGCTTGTTTATTTCTTCGAAAAAGCTTGTGGCTTAAGCGGATATATGCTCGGTGTAAATCCGTTCAACCAACCCGGAGTCGAGAGCTATAAGAAAAATATGTTTGCGCTTCTCGGAAAACCGGGATACGAGAGCGAGAAGGCTGCGCTTGAGGCAAGACTCGCTAAATAAACGGCTGAATTTGGACAGAATTTGCGAAAATGTGTTGATTTGCTGAATAAATCTAAAATTTTATAAAAAATTTTCAAAAAGGTATTGTTTAAATTCAATTTTTGTGGTAAAATAGATATACCTAAGAATAAACATTCCGAAAGGTGGTATTCATTATGATAAAAATACATATCGGCTTAAAGGGTAGCGGCAAAACCCCAAAGATGATTGCGGCTGTAAATTCTGCAGTTGATGAAGAAATGGGAAACGTTGTGTGCATCACGGAGGGAGATCGTCTTATCCATGATATTAGCCGTAAGGCAAGGCTTGTTGCAACAGACAGCTTTGACATCAGAAATCTTGATGTTTTTGCGGGCCTGTTGTGCGGTATCATAGCCCAGGATTATGATGTAACCCACATTTTTATTGACAGTATTTTCAAGAGTGTTCCTTCGGCTTCGGTCGAGGATCTTGAGGACTTTGTTAAAGTTCTCGAAAACCTTGAAAAGAAGTTTGATGTATCGTTCACAATGATGGTCAGTGCAGAGGAATCTGCTGCGGGCCCTAATGTAAAGAAGTACATTGCATAAGCTTTAAAAGTGGTGTATGTGTCATTTCGGGTAAATTACCCGAAATGACATTTTGCATAAACGGGGGGCTTCCCCGACAGACTAAATAAAGACAGGTGATTATAATGTATTATATGAGTACAAGAAACAGTGAATTGAAGCTTAAATCGGCTGAAGCTATAAAAAAAGGTCTTTCGGAGGACGGCGGCCTATTTGTTCCTACCGAAATTCCTTCTCTTTCCAAAGCTGAAATTACTAAGATGATTAGAATGAGCTATATCGACAGGGCTAAGCTTATTCTGAAGAAATTTCTGACAGACTTTACGGCGGCTGAGATTTCCGATTGTGTTGAAGGCGCATACGGCACAGGCTTTGACTGTGAAAAGGTTGCTCCTGTGGTAAAATTGTCCGACGGTAAGTATATCCTTGAACTGTGGCACGGACCAACCTGTGCTTTCAAGGATATGGCACTTCAAATACTGCCGAGATTCATGACATGTGCGATGAAAAAGACCGATGAAGATAAGAAAATCGTTATTCTGGTTGCGACATCGGGTGATACCGGCAAGGCTGCTCTCGAGGGCTTCAAGGACGTAGAAGGCACAGAGATAATCGTTTTCTATCCGGGTGACGGTGTCAGTGATATTCAGAAGCTTCAGATGATTACACAGGAGGGGGCAAACGTTTATGTTGCCGGAATAGACGGCAATTTTGACGATGCTCAAAACGGAGTTAAAGCCATTTTTACCGACGAAAAATTTGGAGAGAAGCTTGCTAAGTCCGGTTTTGCTCTCTCGTCGGCTAATTCTATAAACTGGGGACGTCTTGTTCCGCAGATTGTGTATTATATCTCGGCTTACTGCGACCTGCTTGCAGACAACGAAATTAATATCGGCGAAAAGATAAATGTATGCGTTCCGACAGGGAACTTCGGTAATATCCTTGCCGCATATTACGCTAAAAAGATGGGCTTGCCTATCGCAAAGCTCATATGCGCATCTAACAGAAACAATGTTCTTACGGACTTTATTAAGACCGGCGAGTATGACAAAAATCGTCCTTTTTATCAGAGTGTATCTCCGTCCATGGATATTCTTATATCCAGCAACCTCGAACGCCTTCTTTTCGATATTTGCGGCGAGGATGACAAAAAGGTCACATCTATGATGGGTAAGCTGGCGAAGGATGGAAAGTATAAGCTTACGAAGGCTTTGCACAAGAAAATCGAAAGCCGTTTCTGGGGTGCATATTGTGATGATTATTACACAAAGGTTCAAATATGGAAAACCTTCACTCAGACCGGATACACTTTGGATACTCATACCGCCGTCGCAGTAGATGTGTATGAGCAGTATGTGGCTGAAACAGGAGATAAAACCAAAACGGTTATTGCGTCTACTGCAAGTCCGTATAAGTTCAATGAATCCGTGCTCTCCGCTCTCGGCGAGAATGTTGACGGTAAGAGCGATTTTGAACTGATTGATATGCTTGCGGAAAAGAGCAAGACAACGCCTCCTGCATCGCTTGCCGAGCTTAAAAATAAGGAAAAGCGTTTTGAAAAAGTAATCGACAAATCAATGATGCCGGAGCTTGTTTGCGAAACCTTAAATGTAAAAAAGTGTAGTTCAAAATCATAGAAGAGTTATTTGAAAGCAAAAAGCAAATAAGGCTTAAATTAAAAAACGGAGTCGCCGAATTCATTCGGCGGCTCCGTTTTTTAATAAATCATCATTCGTCAGCGAGACTTAAATGTTACACATTCGGTGTCGCAAGCGCTGCAGCAATCTTTTGATGAACCTACCTCGATTTTGTTTGCTGTACACTTCTGACCGTTTTCGTTGTAGGTGCACTGCTGAACGCTGCAAAAAATTCCGGGATTTACTGTGTTATCCATATTAATAGCCTCCGTAAAAGTTATATTAGTATCCATATAGGTTACAGTATTATAATCTCTCAAAAAACGGATTTTATGCATAATATAAAATTTTTAAAATTAACTTTCAAGCATCCCGATAAGCTCCGACTCGGAAATAACTGATACCCCAAGAGATACAGCTTTGTCAAGCTTACTGCCGGCATCAATGCCTGCGACGACATAATCTGTCTTTTTCGACACGCTTCCGCTGACCTTTCCGCCGTGGGCTTCAATAAGCTTTTTCGCCTCACTGCGCTTAAGGGTGGGAAGTGTTCCGGTTAACACAAATATTTTATCTGACAGACTTTCGTCAACGGTCTGCGCATCATAGGTCAGTTTTACTCCTGCTTGGCGAAGCCTGTCTACAAGATCTTTTGATTTATCCTGTCGGAAATAATCGCATATACTTTTGGCGGTTTTTTCGCCTATTTCGGGTATAGACGCAAGCTCATCGGCAGACGATGACATAAGCGAGTCTATATCCTTAAAAACTTCTGCAATAATTTGCGCCGCACGGCTTCCTACCATGCGTATGCTAAGCCCGAACAAAACTCTGTCCAATCCCTGTTGTTTTGATTTTTCTATGGAGTCAAGGAGGTTGCGGACGGATTTATCTCCAAAACGCTCCAGAGAAATCAAATCCTCATATTTTAAGCTGTATAGGTCGGCGCAGCATGAAACCAAGCCTTCCTCCAGAAGCTGCTCTGCGATTGACGCACCCATGCCATCAATATCCATTGCCGGCTTTGACACAAAGTGAATTATTGCACGCAGCTGCTGAGCCGCACAGTTTGGATTGACGCATCGAACGGCAGCTTCGCCCTCTTCACGCACAAGCTCACCACCGCAGACAGGACAGCTTTTGGGCATTTCGAAAGGCTTTTCATCACCGGAGCGACCGTCTTTTTCAACACCAACTACCGCAGGAATTATATCTCCGGCTTTTTCGATAATCACTGTATCGCCGATTCTGATATCCTTGTCCTTAATATTATCAATGTTGTGCAAGGTTGCACGGCTGACGGTTGACCCGGCAATGCGAACCGGTTCCAGAACTGCATTCGGTGTAACAACGCCTGTTCGCCCAACCTGAAGAGCAATGTCAAGAAGCTTTGTGCGCTGCTGTTCGGCAGGGAATTTATATGCGGCAGCCCATTTAGGGGTCTTTGAGGTCGTGCCGAGAATTTCGCGCTGCGCAAAAGAATTTACCTTTACAACCGCTCCGTCTATGTCAAAGGACAGATTTCCTCGATTTTCGCCTATACGCATAACCTCGGCATATGCCTCGTCAATTCCGGAAAAAACACCGTCGCCCGGAATTACTTTAAATCCGAGTTTTTTCAGATAATCAAGGGACTGACGGTGAGAGGACAGCTCATGTCCTTCTATACGCTGCACGTTAAATACAAATATATCCAAGCGTCTTTCGGCGGTTATCCTGCTGTCCAACTGCCGAAGGGAGCCTGCGGCAGCATTTCTCGGATTTGCAAAGGTCGGCTCGCCCGATGCTTCTCTCTGTTCATTTAGCTTTATAAAGCTTTTCTCCGGCATAAATACCTCACCCCGAACCTCAAGGTACGGAAGGTCTTCAGTCAGTCTGAGCGGAATGGAGGCTATTGTTTTTAAATTTTGAGTTATGTCCTCGCCCACGAATCCGTTTCCGCGGGTGGAACCGCGTACAAAGGAGCCGTTTTCATATTCAAGAGATACGGATAGGCCGTCTATCTTCATTTCGGTTACATATTCAACACTTTCAATATCGAGTGCCGCTCGCACTCTTGCATCAAATTCATAAAGCTCCTCCTTTGAAAAAACGTCGGCAAGGCTTTGCATCTGCACTGTGTGAGAAACCTCCGAAAAGCCCTCGGAAACCTCTCCGCCCACACGCATGGTCGGGGAGTCGGGTGTAATAAGCTCGGGATATTCCGCCTCTATGTTAATAAGCTCGCGCATAAGGCGGTCATATTCAAAATCGGAAATCGACGGATTATCCAGAACATAATATTCATATCCGCTTTTGTTTAAAATTCTGCGTAATTCATCAATGCGAATCTTTGCATTTTCTTTTGTCATATGGGTTATCTCCTGTACATTTTCGAAATTTATATTCTTATTATAAACATTTTAGCATAAAAACGCAAGGATTATTTGCCACAAATTTATTTTTCAAAAATATCGGGCAAAACCGTCGGAACGTCACCCACTATGATTGTCTCCGAAATCGGTACATCAACGGTTATTTTTGAATTATGGCTTCTGAAAACAGTATGAAGATTCGCATCAATAGTGATTTTAAGCATAATTCGATAACGTGTTTGATTTATTCCGGCGGAGATGAAGTCATCATCGAAATCTATCGCAGACGATGTGGAGCATATTACCCGAGTCGGAATCTGAAATCCGTATGCTGCGAACATTTCGTCCGAAAAGACACTGCCTATCGGGACAGAACAATTAATTTTATTCTTTGACATAAGATATTCGGACAGACGAAGTGAAACATCTGTCTTTAAAGTATTTATCGAAGTGAGATCCGTGCTGGCTGAGGTAACGCTTCCGCTGTCGGTACGTGATAATTCCGGGGGGCGGATAACATTTGTTTGTCGGTTATCGGTAAGCTCTCTTACGATTCGGTTGCATTCATAGGTCAGTTCGTTTTTAAGCTGAGCCTCGCTGATACGCAGAGCAGCTGAGCCGAGTCGTGATTCCGCAGCCGAAAATATAAGCGCCGCAATGATTATTATAAATAAAGCTTTGAAGAAGCAGCTCGCACGACGGTTTTTTCCGTAGATACCGAACATATATTTAAACCTGCGGACAGGATGCAGCCTGTTCATGGCGCTGCCCCCCTTTTTTTGGTTTTGATATATTTTAATATATGCCGGTACATTAAATTGGTGTGTATCTGCGAATAAAAAACCTGTGTATTTAAAGCAGATTCAAATACACAGGTCAATCTGATTAACTCGTTAATCCATCATTTTGCTGCGCCAAGGCTTGGCGCAGATAAAGCATACCGCTGTTCCGGCAACGGCGATCAATAGCCATACCATAAGCGTATAATTCCATCCCGCCTTTTCAGATAACACGGCTATCCCGTAGGTTGAAACGGCGCTGCCTATATATGTACAGGAATTTAAAATTCCCGAGACAGTCGAAACATTTCCGCGTTTGTTGAAATACGGTGGTATCATACATATCAGTATTAAATTTACACCGTGCATACATCCTGTAAGCATAGCCGAAAAAATTACCGACATGGCAGCATTTTTTCCCGTAAACAAAAGAAGCGCCAGCGCCGATATGGTTCCTGCTGCAAAGAACACTCCGGCACAGGTAAGAGGGTTTGTAAACTTTTTCATATACAGCTTTGTGGCGGTCTGAAAACATACTATGCTGAACAATGGAAGGATTACTCCCGTTAAAATCGATATTACATTTTTCAGATTGTATGTATCGGAAATGTATGTGGGCATCCATGTGGTTATTCCATCGCGCAGCATACCCTGAAGGATAATAGGTATCATTATTCCAAACAGCAGAGGAGTAAACAGCGATGAGGTGCTTTTTTCGGATTTACCTGTGTGTACATTCGTTTTTTGGGGAACAGGCTCTGTTTCATAGCTGCATCTGTTCCATATAAACAGCATAATTATTCCGATTACAGCGGAAAATACAAATACGGCTCTCCAACTGAAAACCGATATAATCAACGGCGAAATCAGATAAACCGCTATTGTTCCGAAGCTGCTTCCCCATGAGACCTTTGTTGTTGTTATTTTATAATCGTCTTCGGATAAAAGAGCGGTCATCAATTTGACAAGCGGCGGCCACATAAAGCTCTGTGCAAACCCGTTTACACACCAAACCGCAAGCATCTGATACGGATTTTGACATATAGGAATGATAAGATTCATCATTATTGTTGCGACAAGGCCGCAGGAGACCAGCTTCTTCGGCGAAAACTTATCTCCGCATATGCCGCTGATAATCTGACCGACTCCGTATGTGATAAAGCTCCCTGTCAGTGCCATGGACAGCATACTTCGCGAAAAACTTGTTGCACTTTCCATTTCGGATATGATTGCGCCGTAATTTATACGCGTTATGTAGCTTATCATATAAGTGAAGGCAAACAGCAGCGCCAGCTTGTTGACTTCTTTTCTTTCTGTAAGTTTGTTCATAGGATCGAATTCCCCTTCGATTTAGTTTTGAGTGTCTGATATATTTTACTTTCCTAAATATATATTGAGTTTGTTTTCGCTGTAAAGCTGAACCAATTCTTCCGGCAGGTCACTGTCCGTTATATAAGTATAACGGGGGTTCATATCATCTATATTCAGCAACGCCTTCTTTTCGAATTTACTGCTGTCCGCAAGGATAAAAATCTTATCCGAGGATTTCATCATCTGCTTTTGAACCATAAATAAGTCATCCTGAAAATCACAGATGCCGAACTCCAGAGAAACGGCACTCGGAAAAATGAACGCCTTTTGAGCATGAAGGCTCTCCAGTGTTTTCAGTGTCACTGAGCCATAAAAGGTTTTTTCGCTTTGTATATAGCGTCCGCCGCACAATATTACATTAAATTCATAACATAAAATATTGAATACATCAAGGGAATGAGTTATCACTGTCAAATCTGAAAATCTTCCTCTCAATGCTTCGGCAAAAGAAATAGCAGTGCTTCCGGAGTCAACGGCAATAATATCCCCGTCAGATACAAATTCGACAGCTTTTGCGGCAAGACTCTGCTTTTGCTTACTGTATTCCTTGTTGCGCTCTTTTAAATCCAAAAAAGTCTTCATGCCTTTTTTTGCGACAGCTCCGCCATGAACCCTTAAAAGCTGTCCGCACTGCTCCATATAAAGCAAATCCCTGCGAACAGTTTCCAAGGAAACGTTGAAAATTTCCACAAGTTTTGACGTGGTAACCGCCCCGTCATTCTTGATTATATTATAAATTTTGTGCTGTCTTTCTTTCGCAAGCATATCCACACACCTCCATAAATGCACTCATTATAACACACATATGCAACTTTGTCAATATTTTTGTTTTTCCTAATAAAGCCATACCTGAGATTTATAGGGAAATGACAGCTTTTGTTCTCAAACACACAGTTACATTACTATTAAAACAAAGAAATAAAAAAATTTTTGCAAAAGTGTTTACTATTTTTTTGTTTTGTGCTATACTCTTTAAAGTAGATTTATGATACGGTGGGTGATTGGAATTGAAGTTTTCTGAGCTTAAAAAATATTTCGGTATATTCATTCTCGCTGCAGCGGTTATTATCGTTTACAAAACATTTGATAATATAGGTGTTATATTCAGCGGAATCGGAACGGCTATCGGTCTTTTGACACCTTTTATAATAGGCGGTGTAATTGCATTTGTGCTTTCAACTCCGTGTCAGAAGCTTGAATTGCTGCTTAAACGCACGAAAATTTCCTTCCTGAAAAAGCATAGGAGGGGGCTTGCGATTTTACTCATATACGCAGCGGTTGTGCTTATTATAACATTTATAATGGTAATAATAATTCCGCAGCTTGTAGACAGCATCAAAAAATTTGTGGATCAGTTGCCGCAGATGATACAAAGTCTCGGAAGCTGGGTAGGTTCGTTTTCGTTTTTGGAAGATACATCCTTTGACGTTGGAAAATTTCTGAGTGAAAACCTTCTTTCTCTTGATAAGTTTGCGACGCTCCTTGACCTTAATAATCTTGATAAGTATGCCAAGGGTGTAGCAAGCTTCGGAAGCTCGGTGTTTGATTTCTTCATCGGAATTATTGTTTCGATATATATGCTGAGCGGAAGAAAAAACATCAGACATGCAGCTGCACGCTTTTGCCGAGCCTTCATTCCCAATAAGCAAACGGAAGTGGTTACGTTTTATGTGAAGAAAATATCTAACTTTATAAAAAAATACATCGGATGTCAGATTCTCGATTCATGTATTGTGTTTATGCTGTGCCTGATTGTTCTGTCAATTATGAATACGGAATACGCCTCGGTAATAGCACTTATGGTCGGAAGCTTTAATCTTATTCCGTATTTCGGTGCTATCATTGCCGTGTTTATTTCCTCATTGATTACCCTTGTCACAGGGGGATTCATGGATGCCATTATTCTGGTTGTTGTGCTTATTGTTATTCAGCAGCTTGATGCAAATCTTGTACAGCCTCGACTTGTGGCGAACTCTCTTGCGATTAAACCGTTGCTTGTTATATTCGGAGTTGTGATAGGCGGCGGACTGTTCGGAATATTCGGAATGTTCCTCGGTGTGCCGATTGTCGCTCTCTTCAACAGTATTATCAGCGACCTGATTAGCAAAAAAAATGCGGAAAAGCAAGCTCGGGCATCGGAATAAGTTGCAGGGACCGGGTAAGAATAACAACATTATCCTGTATTTCGATAAATTTTGGATTTGATTGGAGGATTATATTTTGGAAACAATAAGAATATGCGACGGGGTCGATTTGCGTATCGTAAACGAGCCTAAGTTCAAAACAAATTTAATGAGTGTATACTTTAATATTCCGCTAAAGCGCAGTACTGTGACATATGCGGCTCTTTTGCCTGCCGTACTTAAGCGCGGCTGCGTAAAATATCCCACATTGAAGGATATATCACGGAGATTGGATGACTTATACAGTACAACCGTGAACACAGGCGTGCGGACTAAGGGCGACGGCGAAGTAATATATTTCACGGCCGAGTATGTGTCTGACAGATTTATCGGCGAAAGTATCAGCGCAGAGGTAGCGGAGTTTTTAAAGGAATTTATTTTTTCGCCGCTGACCGTAAACGGTTCGTTCTCGGAAGAGTATGTCAACAGTGAAAAGGTCAACTTGAAAAATGCGATTACCGGACTTATCAACGATAAAAAGGAGTATGCCGAATTTAAGTGCCGCGAAGCAATGTTCGGACAGGATGGCTTCGGAATGTTTGAGGCGGGCTATACAGAAGATTTGGACGAGATTACACCTTCAAAGCTGTATTCGTTTTATAAAGATGTGCTTAATTCGGCGAAGGTGGATATATTTTTGAGCGGCTCGACCAATGACAAACTTGCCGAAACAGTCAAGAAAATTCTCGCTTCCGTATTTCAGCCGAGAGAGGGAGTATATGAGAAGACACAAATTGCAGAGAATATAGAAAAGCCCGTGAAAAATGTTGTCGAAGAAGCTGATGTTGTGCAAAGCAAGCTGTGTATGGGATTGAGATGCGGAGTTGAGCCGTCCGGAAACGAATATCCCGCATTGGTGCTCGGAAGCTGTATTTTTGGCGGAAGCCCGTTCTCGAAGCTTTTTATGAATGTCAGGGAAAAACTGAGTCTTGCATATTATGCAGTTGCAAGGGTTGCTATGTTTAAAAGCGTTATGCTTATAAGCTCCGGAATACAGACGGAAAATTATCAGGTAGCATACGATGAGATAATGGCACAGTTTAAAAAGATGCAGGACGGAGTTATCGATGAGTTTGAGATTGAATCCGCAAAGAAATATTTGTCCAACAGCTATAATTCGCTGAAAGACAGTTTGCGCAGTATGGAGGATTATTATTTGAGTCAGGCAATACTCGGAAACTGCGGAACTATAGATAAATTCATTGAGAAAATCAATGCTGTTACATCGGAGCAGATTTGCTCTGTTATGAAGAATATAAAACTCGATACGGTATACTTTTTAAAAGGGAAGCGTGCGGACGGGGAGGCGGAATAAAATGATTACAGAAAAATATTTAAACGCAGAGCTCAATGAAGAGATGCAGTCAGCGATACACGAAAGCGGACTTCGCGTATATCTCTTTCCTAAAAAAGGCTTTTCAAAATATTACGCTATATACGGAACGGCATACGGTTCATTGAACAGAACCTTTACCGTACCGGGTGAGAGCGAAATGACAACGGTTCCCGACGGAATTGCTCACTATCTTGAGCATAAAATGTTCGAGGACGAAAACGGAATCGATGCCTTTGAAAGATTTGCGGAAACGGGTGCTTCCGCAAACGCCTTTACTTCATTCGATGTGACCGCATACCTGTTTTCGTGTACAGATAGATTTTATGAAAATCTTGATATTCTGCTTGATTTTGTAAATCATCCGCATTTCACTGAAGAAAACGTCGCAAAAGAGCAGGGGATAATAGGTCAGGAGATAAAGATGTATGATGATGAGCCGGACTGGCGTGTATTTTTTAACACGCTTATCGCTATGTTTCACAATAATCCTGTAAAAATCGACATTGCCGGGACGGTGGAGAGTATTTCGTATATTACACCCGAAATTCTTTATAAATGCTACAATACGTTTTATAATCCGTCAAATATGATTTTGATTTTGGTCGGAGATATAGATATGGATGAAGCTATGAAATATGTTGATAAGCATTTGTCCGCAAAACAACCCGGCGGTGAAATCAAGAGATACAGTCCCGACGAGCCTGAGGATAGAGTAAAGGAATATATAGAACAGCGTCTTTCGGTATCACAGCCGATGTTCAGAATAGGCTTCAAGGATAACCATCCGAACATGAGCGGAAAAGAGCTTTTAAAGAAGGAGATCGTTACCGAAATAATTCTTGAATCGGTATTCAGCACAAGCTCTGACTTATATCTTGATCTGTACGAGAAGGGTTTAATCGATTCCTCTTTCGGGACGGAGACGGAGTTATCCTCGGAATACGGATTTTCACTGATAGGCGGTGAGTCGGCGGAGCCCGAAAAGGTTTATGAAATAATTAAAGGTGAGCTTTCGCGGCTGATTTCCGACGGAATAGATACAAAAGCGGTTGAACGTGCAAAAAAGGTGTTGATTTCGCAAGACGTACGAGTGTTTAACAACGTGGTTGAAATGGGGAATCTCTTCCTTCGCCGTTTGCTTAATAATCAGAATCCGCTTGAATACAGAGAGGTTGCAAAAAGCGTAACATATGATGATGTTTACAAAAGATTGTGTGAACACTTCAACCCCGATAACTGTGTTCTCTCTGTTGTAAAGCCTCTTTGATTGGAGCTGTGTTAATATGCAGAACATAATAACCTTCCCAAAGCTCGGGCTTGAGTTTAAAGTTAGCAGAGCGGCCTTTGAAATAGGAGATTTTCCTATTTTCACATACGGCCTTCTGATTACGCTGGGACTTATAATTGCCGTTATATACGGATACAAGCAGTGTAAAGTAAATAGCCTTGACACAGATGATTTTTTTAATATGCTGATATTGGCAATTCCTGTTTCGATAATATGTGCAAGGGCGTATTATGTGATTTTCAGCTGGAATCAATACAGAAACGATATTCTCAGCATTTTTGATATAAGAAGCGGAGGTCTCGCCATATACGGAGGTGTGATCGGAGCGGCGGCGGTAGTTATAATCTATTGCAGAAAGAAAAAGATAAATATCGGGGTTGTCCTGGATATGCTTGCGGTAGGTCTGCTTATAGGTCAGGCTATCGGCAGATGGGGGAACTTTGTCAACGGCGAGGCTTTCGGAACCGTGACAGATCTGCCGTGGGCAATGACGATAGAGTCGGACGGACGAATAACAGCCGAAAATGTTCACCCCACATTTTTATATGAATCCATATGGAATGCTTTGGGGATAATAGTATTGTTGGTATATAAGCGGCATACTTTATTTAACGGCGAGCTGTTCTGCGGATATATGGCGTGGTATGGATTGGGGAGAATGTTCATCGAGGGATTGAGGTCGGATTCCTTGTATTTATTTGGAACAGTACGCGTATCACAGATGCTTGCAGTTTTAACTTTTGCGGTGGGAATTGGCGTCATCATCATAAGACGCAGAAGAATGTTAAAGGCAACACAAGCGGAAAACGGTAAAGGCGAATGTGGTTAATAATATTTTTTCATCGACTCTTTCAGACTTTTATATTATCGCAAAAGTGCCGGTTAGAGGGTGATTTCCATGGCTGCAAGCCGTGAATACTTAGCCTTTATTTCAGAGCAGTTGTCAGAGCTTGACGGCGTTACTCACCTCAATAAAAATTTTTTTAAAAAATTTCCAAAAAAATTTAAAAAAATACTTGCAATTATAAAGTATTTATGTTACAATATGTAGGTTGAATACGGATAGTCCTCTGTCGAATGTTCGGCATGAATATCTAAGAAAAGAAAGGAAAATGTAAAGATGGATATTTTACAGCAGATTACACAGGAACAAATCAGAACAGATCTTCCCAAGCTTGAAATCGGTGATACGGTTCGTGTCTACGTTAAGGTAAAGGAAGGAAACAGAGAAAGAGTTCAGATGTTTGAGGGTACGGTTATCAAGAAGAACCACGGCGGTATTCAGGAGACCTTCACCGTAAGACGTGTATCGTACGGTGTCGGCGTTGAAAGAACATTCCCTGTAAATTCGCCGAAGCTTGACCACATCGAGGTTGTAAGACACGGACGTGTTCGCCGTGCTAAGCTTTACTATCTCCGTGACAGAGTCGGTAAGGCTGCTAAGGTTAAGGAAAGACTTTAAAATTAAGGAAATGCGGTGGTGGTTATTTGCGTAATCACCACTTTTTCTTAAAATTTTTAAAATTTGAAAGGGCTGTGTTGCATTATGGAGCTTGATAAAAATGATTTAAATCAAGAGATAAATATAATTGACGATAAAGAAGATAAAGAAAAAACAAACTGGAAAAAAGAATTGTTCGACTGGATCGTGGCTATTGTGCTTGCTGTTGCGGTTGCGTTGGTTGTCAGAAACTTTGTATTCACACTTGTCAAGGTGCAGGGTGCCTCGATGGAACCGAGCCTGCACGAGAATGACAGGCTTTTTGTAAATCGACTGTTTTATACTCCCGAAAAGGGTGACATAGTTATCTTTACACCTGCAAGCGATCCTAAGCGTCCTTATGTAAAAAGAGTTATTGCCACAGAGGGCGATACGGTATACATAGACGAAAAAGAGGGCAAAGTATACGTTAACGGTGAGCTTTTGGATGAACCGTATATTAATGAAAAAACGCATACGGTCGGGTCGTATATCAGAAATCTTATGCTTGCCGGCAAATATGGCAAGGACTCGCCTATTGTGGTTCCGGCAGGACATATATTTGCTATGGGTGATAACCGAAATCACAGTAAGGACAGCCGTGAGATAGGCCCTGTACCCGTTGAGGAAATTATGGGCGGAGCGGTATTCCGTTTTTGGCCGCTTGACAGTATAGGAACAGTTCACGATGATGCGGAGAAGGTATCGTTGATGAACGATGCGTATCTTGTCTGCGGATAGAAAAGTATGAAGGGATTGTGTTGGTAGAGATGGAGTTGCAATGGTTCCCGGGGCATATGGCAAAAACCAGACGTCTCATTTCCGAAAACCTTAAGCTTGTTGATGTGGTGATTGAGCTGCTTGACTCAAGACTGCCTTTATCCTCGCGTAACCCTGAGATTGATTCCATAGTTGGAAACAGGCCTCGTATACTTGTGCTGAACAAGTGTGATATGGCAGATGCTGAGGTGAACGAAAAATGGCTGGAATACTTTCGTTCTAAGGGATTAACCGCTTTCCCGGCAGATTGTCGCTCGGGCAAGGGATTTTCGGCTCTCGGACCTGCTGTTGACGAGGTATTGAGAGCAAAGTTCGAAAGAGACAGACAGCGCGGTATTTCCCGTTCGGCTGTAAAGATGATGATTGTAGGTATCCCGAACGTCGGAAAATCATCATTCATAAACCGACTTTCATCACGCAGTGCTGCAAAGACCGGAGATCGTCCGGGAATAACAACCGCAAAGCAGTGGATTCGCATTTCCGGGAAGTATGAGCTTCTTGATACGCCGGGAATACTGTGGCCGAAGTTTGAAAGCCCTGAGGTCGGCAGGAAAATTGCATTTACAGGCGGCATAAAAGATGAGATAATGGACATAGAGGAGCTTGCATTCTATCTTATAGGGTTTTTAAAGGAAAACTATCCGAATAATCTTATGGACAGATACAAGCTGACCGACAGCGATATAAAAGCAGAGCCATGGGATATTGTTTTGAATATAGGAAAAAAGCGCGGGTGCATTGTATCGGGCGGCGAGGTAGATACATTCAGAGCCTCGGCACTTATACTTGACGAGTTTCGTTCGGCAAAGCTGGGCAGAATATCACTTGAAACGCCGCAGCTTTAAATCGGTGGGAGTTTTCTCTCGCCGATTTAAAATATAATATAAATATTTAAAGGATGTGATTTAATGCCGGATTCAGGCGAAAAGTATTACAATGCCGGATACAAGCTTGTTGCCGGAGTGGATGAAGTAGGGAGAGGGCCTCTTGCCGGGCCGGTGTGCGCTGCCACAGTTATTCTTCCGGAGGGCTTAATAATAGATGGTGTAGACGATTCGAAAAAAATCAGCGAAAAAAAGCGTGAATATTTATTTGATAAAATTACGGAGGCTGCACTGGCGTATAGTACAGCGTTTGTTGACCCTGAGGTGATAGACGAAATTAATATAAGACAGGCGACACACCGTGCCATGCAGGAGGCGGTGGGTGCTCTTAATATTAGTCCGGATTTTCTGCTTGTTGATGGAAATGACAGGATTCCTTTTGACAGCGTTCCGTGCGAATATATCATTAAGGGTGATTCTGCCTACGAATGTATAGCTGCGGCATCTATTGTTGCAAAGGTCACAAGAGACCGGTATATGCGCAAAATGGAGGAGGTATATCCCGGCTATGGGTTTGCCAAGAATAAGGGCTACGGCACTGCGGCACATATGCAGGCAATAAGGAGTCTTGGTCTTACACCGCTCCACAGGCGCAGCTTTATTACGGATAAGGTGCTCGGAAGATGAGCAGATACAACAAGAATTTGGGTGATTTCGGCGAGGCTGCGGCTGCGGAATATCTTTTAAATCACGGCTACGACATAGTGGAGCGAAATTTTCGCACAAGGTTTGGTGAAATAGATATTATTGCAAGGCTCGGACAAAAGCTGATATTTACAGAGGTAAAGACGCGCAGCTCAGAGATGTACGGTCTGCCGTCCGAGGCCGTTGACCGTCGGAAGCAGAAGCATATGCGGCTTGCGGCGGAGGAGTATTTTCGTGAAAACAATTGTGAATGTGAAGTCGAGTTCGATGTTCTGGAGGTCAGCGCAGCGATTGCGGACGGTGTTCCTACGCTGTTCGGAATAAACCATATTCAAGATGTATTGATAGATGGAGGTTGATTCAAAAATGAGGATATTTGATGCACACTGTGACACAATATATGAGCTTGACTGCCGCGGACTTGAACTTTGCAAAAATCCGCTTCAGCTCGATCTTGAAAGAATGTCCGAATATGACGGATATATACAGGTCTTTGCCGCCTTTGTTGATAAGACTGATATTAAAACATCTCCGATGAAGCACGTCTTGAAGCTTATTGATACATATAAGTCTGAAACAGAGAAAAATGTGGGAAAAATTTCGATAATAGAGACGGCTGAGGATTTGAAAAATGCTCACTTATCCGCCGGAGTACATTCTATTTTGTCAATAGAGGGCGGAGAAGCACTTGAAGGAAGTATTTCGTCACTTCGAATGTTTCACAGGCTTGGCGTACGGCTTATAACCTTGACATGGAATCATGCAAATGAGCTTGCCGACGGAATTACCGAGGGCAGAGGAGCAGGACTTACCGATTTCGGGAGGGCTGCTGTATCCGAGATGGAAAGACTTGGAATATTAATCGATGTTTCTCATTTGTCCGAGGCGGGATTTTGGGATGTAGAGAGATGCACAAAATATCCGTTCGTTGCGTCACATTCGTGTGCGAAGGCGCTTTGCTCTCATCCGCGAAACCTTACAGATGAACAGATTCGTGCGGTCTCGGAAAAAGGCGGTTGCATAGGCGTAAATTTTTATCCGGAATTTTTGTCGAATGACGGTATCTGTGATATCGAAAGACTTGCAGAGCATATAGAATATATGATCAACATCGGGGGTGAGGACGCAGTAGGGCTCGGCTCCGACTTTGACGGAGTAGACCGTCTGCCCGAGGGCATATACGGCGTCGAGAGTATGAATCGCCTTGCGGATGTACTGTCGGGGAGAGGTATGACTGACAGCTGTATTGAAAAGGTTTTTTACGGCAACTTTTACCGTGTGTTCTCCGACACCCTCGGGAGAAACGGATAAAACCGAGATATTATGCACCGAGACAGGGATTTATGGTATAAAAATTTTGTAGCAAATTACGGAAAATAAAAAAATATTTGTGTAATTATTGCATTTTTCATTAACTTGTATTAAAATAGTATTGTTAAGTATTCAGATAAATAGGTTTTGGAGGTTATATTCATGGAATTGAAAATTTCAAAAAAAGCAAGCGCAGTCAGTCCGTCCCCCACTCTGGCGATAGATTCGAAGTTTAAGCAGATGAAACAGCAGGGCATACCTGTTGTCGGCTTCGGCGCCGGAGAGCCCGACTTTAATACGCCGGAAAATATTAAGCGCGCCGCGGTTGACGCCATTAATAATAATATTACAAAATATACACCGGCATCCGGTACGCAGGAGCTTAAGGCGGCGGTCTGCAGCAAGCTTAAACGGGATACCGGTCTTGAATATACACCTGCCAATATTGTTATAAGCAACGGAGGCAAGCACTCTCTGACAAATACATTTATGTGTATATGCGACCCCGGTGACGAGGTTATTCTCCCTGCACCGTACTGGGTCAGCTATCCTGAAATGATTAAAATGGCAGATGCGGTTCCCGTTATAATAGAAGGCTCTGAGGATAACAATTTCAAGTTCACAGCCGAGCAGCTTAAGGAGGCGATTACTCCGAAGACCCGCGCTCTTGTTCTGAACACGCCCAGCAATCCTACCGGCATGGTATACACCAAAGAAGAATTATCCGAAATTGCCGAAATTGCTGTTGCCAATAATATATATGTTGTTTTCGATGAGATATACGAAAAGCTTATATACGAAGGACAGCATACAAATATTGCGACCCTCGGTGACGATATACGCGATCTTACGATAATTGTGAACGGTCTTGCAAAAACCTATGCAATGACGGGGTGGAGAATCGGATATGCCGCTGCAAACAAAAAGCTTGCCAAGGCAATGGGGAATATTCAAAGCCACGCCACATCAAATCCCAATTCAATCGCACAATATGCGGCAGTAGAGGCATTAAACGGCGAACAGAGCTTTATTGATGATATGAAAAAGACTTATATAGAGCGCAGAGATTACATGGTGGAGCGTATAAACAGCATAGACGGACTGAGCTGCAGAATGCCACACGGTGCATTTTATGTATTTATGAATGTGAAAGAGGTTTTAAATAAGGAGCATTACGGCCGAATGATTAACACGGCGCATGAACTTTGCGAGGATATACTCGACCGTGCGCTTGTGGCACTGGTGCCGAGCGAAGGCTTCGGTGTTGACGGTTATGTAAGATTGTCATATGCAACCTCGATGGATACCATTAAAACCGGTCTTGACAGAATCGAAAAATATTTGCAGGGCGGCTATGACGAGCTTGTTTATACAGACAACGAGCTTGACTAATATTTATTTAAAATAAAAGATAAGGATGAGTACAAATATGATAAAAGATACCTATGAAAGTCCGTTAAACTCCAGATACGCAAGCCGTGAGATGAAATATATATTCTCACCGGATAAGAAATTTAAAACCTGGCGCAGGCTTTGGGTCGCTTTGGCAGAGGCGGAAATGGAGCTAGGTTTGGATATTACACCGGAACAGGTTGCTGAACTTAAGGAACATATAGATGATATAAATTACGATGTTGCGGAGGCGAGGGAAAAAGAGGTTCGTCACGATGTAATGTCTCATGTGTATGCCTACGGGGTGCAGTGCCCCAAAGCGAAAGGCATTATTCACCTCGGAGCGACCTCCTGCTATGTCGGCGATAACACGGATATTATTATAATGTATGAGGGTCTTGAGCTGATTAAGTCAAAGCTTTTGAAGGTCATTTCACTGCTGCGTGACTTTGCGCTGGAGTATAAGGATATGCCGACTCTCGGATTCACGCATTTCCAGCCGGCACAGCTTACTACCGTGGGAAAGAGGGCATCTCTCTGGCTTTGGGAATTGCTTATGGATTTGGAGGATGTCAACTTTCAGTTGTCGAGAGCGGCACTTCTCGGCTCTAAGGGAACAACAGGCACTCAGGCAAGCTTCATGGAGCTTTTTGACGGCGACACGGAAAAGGTAAAGGCCTTGGATAAAAAGATATGCGAAAAAATGGGTTTTGACAAGGTTTATCCCGTATCGGGACAGACTTATTCGAGAAAGCTTGATTATCAAATGCTGTCCGTACTAAGCGGAATCGCACAGAGTGCTTATAAATTCGCCAATGACATACGTCTGCTTCAGCATCTGAAGGAGATCGAAGAACCCTTTGAAAAGTCACAGATCGGTTCTTCGGCTATGGCGTATAAGAGAAATCCGATGCGTTCCGAGAGAATATGCTCTCTTGCAAGATATGTAATCACAGATGCGCTGAACCCGGCGATAACCTCATCAACACAGTGGTTTGAAAGAACCCTCGACGATTCCGCAAACAAGCGAATCAGCGTTGCAGAGGCATTTTTGACCGTTGACGCAATATTGAATATTTATATGAATGTTGCATCGGGACTTGTAGTATATCCTAAGGTAATACATTCAAGAGTTATGTCTGAGCTGCCTTTTATGGCAACCGAGAATATTTTAATGGATGCAGTTAAGCGCGGCGGCGACCGACAGGAACTTCATGAGAAAATTCGTGTACATTCCATGGCGGCAGCCAGAGTGGTTAAGGAAGAGGGCGGAAAGAACGACCTTATAGACAGAATTGTGGCAGATTCCTCTTTTGGACTTACCTTGGAGGAGGCACATCAGATATTAAAGCCCGAGAACTTTACGGGCAGAGCGTCAAACCAGGTTGAGGAGCTTATTGCCGATTATGTTGATCCTTTGCTTGCTGAGAATAACTCTGTTGCGGACGAGGTTGAGCTTACTGTTTAAATACGAGGTG
This sequence comes from uncultured Ruminococcus sp., assembly GCA_902766745.1. Taxonomy (GTDB): domain Bacteria; phylum Bacillota; class Clostridia; order Monoglobales; family Monoglobaceae; genus UMGS1820. Next base: position 93,406 of record CACXES010000041.1, on the reverse strand, counting down.
AATTTTAATGAAAATTGGATTTATAGGCGGCGGAAATATGGGCGGTGCATTGATTGGCGGCTTGACGTCGAAATGCTGCGCCCCCGAGGATGTTACCTTATTTGAAATAAATGTCGAAAAGGCACAGAAGTATAAGGAGCTCGGCATCCGCATTGCCGAATCGGCGGCAGAGGTTGAGGATGCGAGTGATGTCATTGTATTTTCGGTCAAGCCGAATGTAATTGACTGCGTTCTGCAGCAGATGAATGGCAGTAACAACAAAATATACCTGTCCATTGCGGCAGGAATTACGGTTTCGCACCTTGAAAAAATGCTCGGCACAGATAAGAAAATTGTTCGTGCAATGCCGAACACACCTGCTCAGATAAGCTGCGGAATGACTGTTATTTCACCCAATGCCAATATGAGCGAGGAAGATGTTAAAACAGTGAAAATGATACTTTCCGCTGTCGGAATGGTTCGTGAAATCGATGAAAAGTTTATGAGCGTTGCGACCGCGCTTCACGGAAGCAGTCCTGCATATGTTTATATGATGATTGATGCAATGGCAGATGCCGGGGTAAAGTACGGACTTTCAAAGGAGCAGGCTTTGTGTCTTGCAGCACAGGCGGTTGCCGGCAGTGCTGAAATGGTTTTGGCAAGCGGCATCCATCCCGAGCAGCTTAAAGACAACGTGTGTTCGCCCGGTGGGACTACAATTGCGGCAGTATGCGACCTTGAGAAAAATGGCTTTCGCAGCGTTGTTCAGAGCGCAGTATGCGCATGTGTTGAGCGTGCGGAAGAAATGAGCAAATAAGAAAGATTGATTATTATGAAAATCATTGCTGTAACAGGAGGAATCGGCTCGGGCAAAAGCACGGTTTCGGCAGAGTTCGCTGCTCTCGGCGCAGAGGTGATCAGTGCTGATGCGGTATCGCATGAGATTATGCTGCCCGGCAAAAACGCATATGAGGCGGTTGTCAAGCTGTTCGGCCGCGAAATTTTGGATTCAAACGACGAGATAGACAGAGTGCGGCTTGCAGACATTGTGTTTTCAGATGCGGAAAAGCTAAATTCCTTAAACAGTGTCACGCACCGTCTTATATATGAGGAAATACAGAGGAGAATCGATTCTTCGGAGGCGAGTACCGTTTGCCTTGAAATACCGCTTTTATTCAGTGCTAAGTGCCCGATTTCGATCGATGCAAGTATAGCCGTTACGGCAGACAAAGAAATACGGCTTGCGCGTGTTATTGTGCGTGACGGATGCACGGCAGAGCAAGCGTTGGTCAGAATGGCGAAGCAGCTGCCTGACGAATACCTTGCGGCTCATGCGGATTTTGTAATAGAAAATAACGGTGACATAGAAGCTTTAAAAATTAAAACGGCAGAGATTTGGCAAAGTCTCGGACTTAAATAGATGGAACGGAGATATTAATATATGAGAAGTGTGCAGAGCGGAGCGCGGCGGAGAAAACGTAACAGCGGATGCGGTGCGGGCTTTTTTGTATTTGTTTTATTTTTAGTCGCTATCATTTTTGTTGTATGGTGGGTAGTTCGGAATACCGGCGGGGTAATGGAAAAAATCAGGAAAACCCAGTATCCCATAAAATACGAGCATTTTGTTGAAACATATGCAGCCAAATTCGGAATTGAACCGAGCCTTGTTTACGGTGTGATCCGAACAGAGAGCGATTTCGATGTTTATGCCGTATCCACAGCTCAGGCGAAGGGGTTAATGCAGATAACGGATGAGACCGGCATGGATTGTGCAAAAAAGCTTAAGCTTACCAAATATTCCGATGATATGCTTTTTGATCCGGAGACAAATATAATGCTTGGCTGTTACTATTTAAGCAGTTTAATCAAAAAATACGAACATATAGAAAATGCGCTTGCTGCGTATAACGGAGGGCCGGGCAATGCCGACGGCTGGCTTAAGGATCCCGGTATCACGGATTCAAGCGGCAAGCTTGTGAATATTCCGTTTGAAGAAACTCGGAATTACGTTGAAAGAGTGCTTGAAGCAAGAGATATGTATAAATCTCTTTACGGATTAAAATAATTATAATTGAAAGGACGGATGATTGAAATGTCAAAAAAGGAAATTAATGAACTCAGCTACAATAACGAAAATGCATTCGCAAAGCAGACCGATGCGCAGAAGAAAGAAATATTTGCATTTTGTGAGGATTACAGAAAATTTATAACCAAGGCAAAAACCGAACGCGAATTCTGCGAATGTACCTGCAGAGAGCTTACTAAAGCCGGATTCTCTCCGCTTGAAAGTAAGACGGTATTAAATGCCGGGGATAAGGTTTTCACCGTGAACCGCGGCAAGGGTGTAATTGCTGCAGTGATCGGAACGGACGATATCTCTGACGGCGTAAACATTATCGGCGCACACATTGACTCGCCCAGGCTTGACCTAAAGCCTAACCCGCTTTATGAAGACGGGGGAATTGCATATTTTAAAACCCATTACTATGGCGGAATAAAGAAGTATCAGTGGACAACAATGCCTTTGGCGATTCACGGAGTTGCGGCTCTTGCTGACGGAACGCAAATAAAAATCGTCATCGGCGAGGGAGAGGATGATCCCGTATTCTGTGTCTCGGATCTTCTTCCGCATCTTGCGGCAGCACAAATGGGAAAGAAGATGAACGAGGCAATTTCGGGGGAGAGCCTGAACATCATTCTCGGTAATATAGGCTGTGATGACGAGGATATAAAAGACGGCGTAAAGTACAATATCTTAAAGCTTTTGAATGAGAAGTATGATATATGCGAGGAGGATCTTTTAAGCAGCGAGATAGAGGTTGTTCCGGCTTACCCGGCGCGTGATATCGGCTTTGACAGAAGCATGATCGGCGGCTACGGACAGGATGACAGAGTGTGTGCTTACACTGCGCTTAGAGCCATAACTGACATTAACAAGCCTCAAAAAACGGCAGTGTGTCTCCTTGTTGATAAGGAAGAAGTAGGTTCAATGGGTTCGACCGGAATGCAGTCGAGGCATTTTGAAAATGTGATGGCTAAGCTTTGTGCCATGACACATAAGGATTATAATGATATAATTCTCCGTGATGCACTCAGCCATTCGACCTGTCTGTCGGCGGATGTCAGTGCGGCATTTGACCCCAATTATCCCGATGTCAGTGAAAAACGTAATTGTCCTATTTTCGGCGGCGGTATTTCTTTGACTAAATACACCGGCTCGCGCGGTAAGGGCGGAGCAAGTGATGCAAGTGCGGAGCTTGTAGCGAAAATCCGCGCAATTTTCAACGAAAATGATGTCAAGTGGCAGATTGGTGAGCTTGGAAAGGTTGATGTGGGCGGCGGCGGAACAATTGCGCAATTTGTTGCAAACCTTGATGTGGATGTAATTGATGCCGGCGTTGCGCTTTTATCCATGCATTCGCCGTACGAGCTTGCAAGCAAGCTGGATATCTTTATGACCTACAAGGGCTACAGAGAATTTTACAAGCATAATTGCTGAAATATATGTCGGAGGGTTTTATGTTGAGCATGAAGATGTTTTTCTGCGGATTACTGAGTTTTATGTTCATCTCCTGTTCTGCGGCGGCGCAGGATATACCTTCGCTGCCGGTTGAAACACAGCTTGATGTACAGGCATCGGCAGAATTGCCTGTTGACGATATAATGACCGGAGATATTGTATATGCGGATATCGCTTTGAGCAAAGCGGCATCTGTCTATGCTTTTGAAGCATTGGTTGAATATAACGAGGACGTATTATCCTACAAGGGCTTTGAGTCGGATTTTTCGGATGATAATTCGCTGAAAATCGAAATGAATGACGGCGGAAGCCTGCGCATAGCAGCTTCGGCGCAGGGTGAATATGCTTTGGATAAATCGAAAAAGCTTTGTACCGTTACATTTGCCGCAAAGTGCGACGGCAAAACAAAATTGACCGTTAAATCCGTCACGGCTGTTTTTGATGATATGACGTATATGCACAGCGAGCCGAAGGCGACGCTTGAAGTAAATATAAAGAGGCCCTCCTCAAATAAAGGCGGGGGTTCGGGAGGCGGAGGCAGACCGAGCGGAGGAATTTTTGCCGGAGGAGCTGTAACATCTTCGGCAGCACCTTCTGCAGAAAAGCCGGTGCTACCGCAGGAAAATGATGCACAGGATACCGATTCAAATATATCTGCGGCAGATTTTTTTGATGTGGATAGCGAACACTGGGCTTTTTCCGATATAAAGGAGCTTGTCCGTCTCGGAGTTATTTGCGGATATGAGGACGGAAGCTTTATGCCTGACAGAAATGTCACCCGTGCTGAATTTACCAAGCTTATCTGCGCAGTTTGTAATTTTCGGGAAAACAGTGCGGAATTATATGATTTTTCGGATGTTAAGCATGGAGATTGGTACTTTGACCCTGTTAGAATTATGGCATCGCACGACATTGTAAACGGAAGCGATGGTCTATTTCGCCCCGATGACATAATATCGCGCGAGGATGCCGCAGTAATAATTAAAAGAAGTCTTGACTCATGCGGAGCAACTCTCTCGGCGGTAAGAGAGAATATTAATTTCAAGGATGAAGCGGATATTTCTGACTATGCCGTATGGCCGATAGATGTGCTATACACTGCCGGACTGATAAGCGGAGACGATATGAAGTGCTTCAATCCCCGTTACGGGCTTACCCGTGCGGAGGCTGCGGCAATGACGGCAAGGCTTAACAGATTTTTCGGAGGTGCGGAAGATGAAGTTGAAAATTAATGTATTGATAATGGTGACACTTGTCGCACTTCTTTCACTTTCGGCATTTGCCGATGGGGAAACGGAAATCAATACTGTGGATATTAATGCGGATTTTTCCGAGAGTGAGGCGAATACCTCAACACCTTCGGATGCGTATGAATCGGATAAAAACGATAACGATAAAGAACCGCCGAAGGATGAAGGACAGGACAATGTTGAATCGAATGTCGATGCAAAGAAATATGATTTTTTTGCGGACAAGGCAGAATTGGCATCAGATGCATTCAATGTTCAAAGCTATACTGTTCTGGAAGAAGAAAAATATAATATGTACGGCGCAGAGTGTATTATGCGCCGTGACGGAGCAATAGGAGAGGCTTGGGCAATATTTGAAATCCCCTACGTTTCAGAGATTTTCGCATCAAGCTGTCACCTGCCGTCAGACGTGGCACCTATGAGCATTGAGCTTTCAAAGGACGGCGCAACATGGATTGATGCCGATATTACGATAAACATTACCGAGAACGAAAATCGTTGGACGAGAATAGATTACTCTGCGGAAAATATAAGCGGCATAAAATATGTTAAGGTCATTTGGGGAGAAGAAGCCAATTTACAGAACTGGTGGAATCCGTATTTTCTTGGGCTGTATGCAAATACAGAAGCACCTCGGGAATCTGAGATCATTATCGATGGCAAAGATGAGCTGTACATACCTATATATGAGCCTTACGAATACACGCTTTGCGGCAGAATTTTAGATCAGATAGGAAATGACATCGATGCGGCCGTTACCTGGGTGTGTGAATCCGAAAGCGTTGAAGTATCCTCTGACGGCAAGGTGATTATTTCGCCGGATATGATTGTCGGAGACACCGTCACCGTCCGAGCGGAGAGCGGTGACTTATTTGCCGAAAAGACTTTTACACTTTGTGCGTCTATGCCTGCCGACACGGACGGAGACAACATAATTACGCAAAGGGATATAGACTTTATTATCGAAAACTACGGAAGGACGTCTGACGACAACAACCGTCTTTGTGATGCGGATAAAAACGGTGTAATAGATATCATAGACCTTGCGTATGCTGCGAGATACATGACATCTGCCGAGGATTAAGGGAGTATGCTATGACTAAAAAACGAATATATGCGGCAATTCTTGCGATTATGCTTATGATGCCTTTTTGTATATATGCGAACGAAGGTGTTTCGGCAGAAAACGGATTAATCCCTGAGGTTTATGATGACTGTACAGATTTTTCTCGTTGTATCGACCACAGTGACGGCTTATATGCTTACACTGTTCCGGAGGAGGACTACTACGCTTTTGACGAGGATCACACCATGCTAAGACGCAGCGAAAATACCCGAGAATGGCTTATATATAAAATCGAAGCCGATCGGTATCCGGTATTTAACACATATTTCAGATACACAGCCGACATTCCGCATTTTGATTTCGAGGCATCCGAGGATGGAGAAAATTGGCACAAAATACGTCCCAACATGAAAATCGGCTCGGTCGAAAGCTGGAAGTGGATTCCGGTCACTTATTCGCTGCGCAGCATTTTACCGTCAGATAAATATGTTAAAATCATATACAGCGATAAGTTCGATGAAGCCTGGACGCCTATGCTCGCTTCGGTGGATTATGAGTTTTACAAAACGGATATAGGCTTTGCCGACTGTATCGGAACACCTTATGAGAGTGCGGCGGCGATGCTTAAGGCTTTAGGATTTGCGGATGGCGTAAACGAATATGAATTTATGCCGGAGGAAACGCTGAATCGTGCGGCTTTGGCACAGCTTATTGCAAAAATTATCTGTCTCACCGACAGCGGTAGAGGTGAAATGGTCTTTTCGGATGTTTCGCAGAGGCATTGGGCATCTGCGGCGGTGGCCGCACTTTACGGGCAAGGAATAATACAAGGTGACGAAACAGGACAATTCAAGCCCGATGCTCCCGTGACATATACAGAAGCGGCGAAAATGCTTGTTTGTGCACTCGGCTATTCCTCGGAGATTGAAAAGCTTGGCGGCTATCCTAACGGAGTTCGCACAGTGGCAGCAAGAATCGGATTATTAAACGGGAACGAAGACGGTGACGTGCCTATCACAAGGGGAGATGCCGCTTTGATGATATGCCGTGCCTTGAAGGCGGAGCCGTTTCGGCAAACGCTGTTCGGTGATAATTCCGAGTTTAATCGCGGAGAAACGCTTTTGGCCGCATATCACGAAATTGATACGGTTGACGGTGTTGTAACATCGGTCGGCGGAATGAGTATTGTCAGCGAGATCATAGCCGATAAATCCGAAATCGTAATCGATGGCATACGTTACGAGTGCAAGGATAACTATGACATACTACTCGGCAGAAATGTCGAGGCGTATGTAAAAGATGATAAGCTTTTATATGCCGAACCTAAACACAGCACAATCCTTGAAGTTTCGGCAGACCGATATCTTTATATAAAGGATGGAAGGATATACTATGACGGCGGCGATGATAAGCCTCGCAGCGTGAACGTGACTGCAAACACTCGCATTGTGTACAATGGCAGATATAAGGATAGAATAGGCACAACCAACGGATTGAAAATTAATTCGGGCAGCATCTGTTTTATCAAAAACGGAGGAAATTCCGCAGATACCATTATTATTTGGGATTATAAAAATTATATAGCAGCAAATTCAGCTCCATTGAGCAAGGGTGTGACAAACAGACTTGACGGAGGTGTTTTCAGTATTCCGGAGTCGGCGGACAGGATTGATATATCCGTGTACGGGGAAAATTGCGAAATTGAGGATGCGTATGTCAGACGAAACGATGTAATTTCCGCCGCACTAAGCGAGGATGGCACAGTGATGCGTATCGCAATAACAAATACATATGTAGACGGAATTTTTTCGTCCGTCAATGATGATGAGATAAAGATCGAAGATTATTCCGTTAAATTGGCAAAGGATTTCAGATACATGGGAGATAAGCCGAAAATAGGTGCGAAGGTCTGCTTATTTACGGATATAAATGGGCGAGCCTTTTCCGCTGAGGCAGAGGGGGTATATACATATGCGTATTTACAAAGTCCGGACACTGCGGACGCTTTCGGCAGGAGCGTTGCTCTGCGCCTGATTTCAGAGGACGGAGCTGCAGATATATATATCGCAGATGAAAGTACACGTCTTAACGGCACAGCGCACAGAACAGCGGATATAGCCTCGCTGCCGCCGCAGCTTATACGTTTGAAAATAAACAAGGGCAGAATATCCGAGATATTGACATCTGACGAAGCTTCGGAGCTTGAATTAGGCTTCTCGTCCTCCTCGTGCAAGTATTACGGAGGACAGCTTTGCGTATTTGCGTCAATATACCGGCTTGGGCCTGAAACTCCTGTTTTTGTTATACCCGAGAATGAAACGCAAATTAATGAATATAAAGTAAAAAGCCGCAACTGGCTGAATACGGATTTTGAATACAACATCAAGCTTTACAACGTATCGGAGGAGTATACGGTCGGAGCGGCGGTAATATATATTAACGGAAGCCGCAGAAGAGAGGTTAAGCCTTACGACAACATAGCCTTTATCCGCGACTGTTCACAGATCAACAATGCAGACGGCGAAGCCTGCCTTAAGCTTTCTGTCTACTCCGGAGGCACAGACGAAGCGGTGTACTTTGACAACGAGGGCGGAACTGACGATACAAACGGATGGCTGCCCGGTTATACCCCGAGGGATACCTCGAACGGGAATTGCGTATTTAACGGCGGCGAGGTAATACAGCAGTATTCCGATGATGAGAGCCACTGCAAAAGCTTTAGAATGCTGCTCACCTCGAAAATGATCGAAGATCAAATTCTTTACGAAAGCAATACGGGCGATTACGGCGCACTGAGCGACAATAATTATTTCAGTGAGTTGTACACTGCTTTTGCAAAGGTATACGGCAGATATAACAATAAAATTTTATTTTCTGCGGAGGCCGGGAACAAGAGGCTTCGAACTGCTGTACTTGATACGGCAAGAGTATATGTGCTGAATAAAAGATTAAAAACGATAGAAGTCGGGGATGCATCGGATATACGCACGGGGGATCTTGTATTTGTCAGTATGTCATACGGTGAAACTACCGATATAATTGTCGTTCAGAACGTATAAATAAACGGTTTTGAGGCATAATATACAGCAAACACAAACAGAGGTGATTGTTGTATGTTCAAAGGAAAAATAACTGTTGTGGGTGCCGGAAACGTCGGCGCAACCGTAGCATATACCATTATGCTGAGTTCTTTGGTTTCGGAAATCGTTCTGATAGATATAAACCGCGATAAGGCGGAGGGCGATGCCATGGATATGAACCACGGCGTCAGCTTTGTCAGTCCCGTTAAAATTACCGCAGGCAGCTACAGTGACATAAAAGGCAGCGATATGGTAATTATAACCGCAGGAGCAAGTCAATGCGAGGGCGAAAAGAGAACGGATTTGCTTCGACGGAATGCAGATATCTTCCGAAATATTATCGATAATATATTGAAGTATTGCCATGATGATACGATATTGATGGTTGTTACGAACCCGGTAGATATATTAACGTATATTACCTATAAAATATCCGGGTTTTCAAAGCATAACGTAATTGGGTCCGGAACGGTGCTCGACACATCGAGACTCAAGTACCTGCTCGGAGAGCATGCGAATATCGATCCGAGAAACGTTCATACCTATATCGTCGGCGAGCACGGCGATTCAGAGGTTGCGGCATGGTCGGCGACGAGTGTTGCCGGAATGAGTGTTGACGAATACTGTTCTGCCGAAGGGTACTGCCGCTCCTTAAATATTTGCCGTGATGAGTTTTATAACAAAACCAAAAATGCGGCATACGAAATTATCGAAAAGAAAGGGTCAACTTATTACGCCATTGCCCTTGCGGTTAGAAAAATCGTTGAAAGTATAATAGGTGATGAAAATTCGATACTGACCGTTTCAAGCTTGCTTGAAGGCGAATATGGGATTTCCGACATATGCCTGTCAGTTCCGACGGTAGTAGGTTCGGGCGGTGCTGAAAGGATAATTTCCATCGATTTCTCCGAGGAGGAGATGAAAGGTCTCAGGAGCAGTGCGGAAACAATGAAACGCCTGTCCGCCGAAATCGGCTTCTGATTACAGCTTGATATGTTAATTTATGCGGAACGGCACACTTCGTTCCGCATTTTTTGTAGAAACTGCCAAATTTAAAAAATGTGCTTGCATTAAATAAGATATTATGATATAATATTATGGCGTTTGAAAAGATACATTTTCAGCGAAATTTATTAAACTACGCACGCACGGGGATTGTACAAGCGGTGCCGCAAACCCATGACGGTACTTGTGCGAGACGAGCCGTGCGGAGGTAAAAACTTTGGAGGTGTAAATCATGGGAGTAATTCAGATGAAGCAGCTTTTGGAGGCAGGTGTTCACTTCGGACATCAGACACGCCGCTGGAATCCTAAAATGGCTGAGTACATTTTTACGGAGAGAAACGGTATCTATATCATAGACCTGCAGAAGACTGTAAAGAAAATTGAGGAGGCATATTACTTTGTCCGTGACGTTGCGGCAGAAGGCGGCAGCATACTTTTTGTCGGCACAAAGAAGCAGGCGCAGGACGCTATCCGCGAGGAAGCCGAGAGAACCGGAATGTACTATGTAAACGCTCGTTGGCTCGGCGGTATGCTTACTAACTTTAAGACCATTAAAAAGAGAATCGAACGTCTTTATCAGCTTGAAAAAATGGCTGAGGACGGAACTATGGATCTTCTTCCCAAGAAAGAGGTTATTAAACTGAATCTTGAACATGAGAAGCTTGAGAAGTTCCTGGGCGGAATCAAAGAGATGAAGGATCTTCCCGCAGCAATGTTTGTTGTTGACCCCAGAAAGGAAAAGAACGCTATTGCTGAAGCTCACAAGCTCGGTATTCCCGTTATCGCCATCGTTGATACTAACTGTGATCCGGAAGAGGCTGAATATCCCATCCCCGGTAACGATGACGCTATCCGTGCGGTAAAGCTTATCGCTCAGACAATCGGCAATGCCGTTATAGAAGGCCGTCAGGGCGAGCAGAACGATGTTGAGGCAGCGCAGGAAGAGAATACAGCCGAAGAGGTTAACCTCGATATGCTCGATGAGGAATAATTATTGATAATTACTGCTTAAGCTGAACATATCGGCAGTGATATTGAGATTTCGGCTGAATCAAACAGTCGAAGAATTGAATTATGGGTTGTACCCTTATTTATAGTAATTCAGAAAGGATTGATATAAAATGGCATTTACAGCACAGGATGTTAAAAAACTCAGAGAAATGACAAACTGCGGAATGATGGACTGCAAAAAGGCTCTCACCGAGACCGACGGCGATATGGATAAGGCTGTTGAATTTCTGAGAGAAAAAGGTCTTGCGACCGCCGAAAAGAAGGCAGGCAGAATTGCCGCAGAGGGTATAGTAAAGGCGTATATGGACGGTAAAGTCGGCGTTTTGGTTGAGGTAAATTCCGAAACGGATTTTGTTGCTAAGAATACCGAATTCCAGACATTTGTAGGTGACGTTGCAAAGACGGTTGCTGATACAAATCCTGCGGATGTTGAGGCGCTTAAGGCGGAAAAATGCGGAGACAGCACAATCGGAGACATTCTTACCGAGAAAATCGCTAAAATCGGTGAGAATATGAAAATCAGACGTTTTGCAAGAATCGAAACTGCTGGCGTTGTTGTTGATTACATTCACGCCGCAGGTAAAATCGGTGTTCTGGTTGATGCTGATGCTCCCGACTGTGACGAAGTTCGCGAATGTCTCAAAAATATAGCTATGCAGATTGCGGCTCTCAGTCCTAAGTATTTGTCCAGCGCAGATGTATCCGAGGAATACAAGAACCACGAAAAGGAAATCCTTATTGCTCAGCTCAAAAATGATCCCAAGAATGCATCTAAGCCCGATAACATCATCGAGAAGATGATCTCCGGCCGTCTTGCAAAAGAGCTTAAGGAAATTTGCCTGCTTGAACAGGAATATGTAAAGGCTGAAAACAAGGAAAGCGTTGCAAAGTATATCGAAGCTGTCGGCAAGAAGATTGGCGCAGACATCAAGATAAACAGCTTTGTACGTTTTGAAACAGGCGAAGGTCTTGAGAAGAAGGAAGAAAACTTCGCAGACGAAGTTGCAAGCATGATTAAATAATTAAATTTACTTGCATATAATTACCCGTAAAATGTCAGTTGACCTGTATATTTTACGGGTTTTATATATCAATGCACAAAATATTAAACAATGCACAAAATATTAAATTGATATTGTTCCGTGAATAAAGGAGAAATAGCTATGGTAATCACAACAACAAATTCAGTTGAAGGAAAATCGGTTGCGGAGTATAAGGGAATTGTGTTCGGCGAAGTAATATCAGGCGTGAACGTGTTCAAGGATTTCGGCGCAAGCTTGAGAAACGTTTTCGGTGGACGTGCGGCATCTTATGAGGATGAGCTGTCCAAGGCACGGGACAATGCAATGCAGGAGATGTGCGATAGGGCGGCGCAAAGGGGAGCTAACGCTATTATCGGTGTAGATATAGACTATGAAGTTCTCGGCACGGATAACGGTATGCTTATGGTCACTGCGAGCGGTACTGCGGTTGTCGTAGTATAAAGTAAACAGATTGTGTTTTTGGCAATTTCATTTAAAACCGGTAATTTGCAGTTTTGCATAATATAAAAATTACTTAATTATATTGATTGCTATAATATATACAAAAGTTTTGCAATAGGGGAAATTTTATGAATTTGAGAAAACAGTATAAAAACTTAGAATAATCGATTATAATTCTATATAATTCCGGATAACCGTTTATAATCAAGCTTGATTTATCGCTGTTTTTTCTGTATTATATACCATGTTAGCACTCGAGAGAGTAGAGTGCTAACAAGAAATAGTTTAAAATTATTTTTAATATAAGGAGGATTTGTTTTATGAACATCAAACCACTGGCTGACAGAGTAGTAATCAAAATGCTGGAAGCGGAAGAAACCACAAAGAGCGGTATTATTCTTGCCGGAACAGCTAAGGAGAAGCCGCAGATTGCTGAGGTAGTTGCGGTAGGCCCCGGAGGTGTTGTTGACGGCAAGGAGGTTAAAATGGAGCTTGCCGTAGGTGACAGAGTCATCATGAGCAAGTACGCCGGTACAGAGGTTAAGCTTGACGGCGAAGAATACATCATTCTCAGACAAAGCGATATTCTGGCTAAGATTGACTAATTTACAATTAATTTGGAGGTAAATAAAATGGCTAAACAGATTTTATACGGAGAAGAAGCAAGACACGCTCTTGAAAGAGGCGTAAATCAGCTTGCAAATACAGTTAAGGTTACACTCGGTCCTAAGGGCAGAAATGTTGTGCTTGACAAAAAATACGGCGCACCGCTTATTACTAACGACGGTGTTACCATTGCAAAGGATATTGAACTTGAGGATGCGTTTGAAAACATGGGTGCACAGCTTGTTAAGGAGGTAGCAACCAAGACAAATGACATTGCAGGTGACGGAACAACGACAGCTACACTCCTTGCTCAGGCACTTATCCGCGAAGGAATGAAGAATGTGGCAGCAGGCGCAAATCCCATGGTTGTAAAGCGGGGTATGGCAAAGGCTGTTGAGGCCGCAGCAGGTAAAATCGTTGAGAACAGCAAGAAGGTTGACGGCAGAGATGATATCGCTCGTGTTGCTTCTGTTTCCGCAGCCGATGAGAACATTGGTAATTTGATTGCCGATGCAATGGAGAAGGTTACAAACGATGGTGTTATTACCGTTGAAGAGTCAAAGACAGCAGAGACCTATTCTGAGGTTGTTGAAGGAATGCAGTTTGACAGAGGTTATATCACTCCTTATATGGTTACCGATACAGATAAGATGGAAGCAGTTATCGATGATGCATATATCTTAATCACCGATAAGAAAATCTCGAATATTCAGGAAATTCTTCCGCTCCTTGAACAGATAGTTCAGTCAGGTAAGAAGCTTCTGATTATTGCCGAGGACGTTGAAGGCGAGGCTCTGTCCACGCTTATTGTCAACAAGATCAGAGGCACCTTTACCTGTGTAGCGGTAAAGGCTCCCGGCTTTGGCGACAGAAGAAAGGAAATGCTGAAGGATATTGCTGTCTTGACAGGCGGTCAGGTTATATCCGAGGAGCTTGGTTTAGAGCTCAAAGATGTATCTATGGATCAGCTCGGCAGAGCGCGTCAGGTAAAGGTTCAGAAGGAGAACACTATTATCGTTGACGGTCTCGGTGACAAGACCGAAATTGCTAACAGAGTAAACAATATAAGAAATCAGATTGAGGAGACAACCTCCGAATTCGATAAGGAAAAGCTTATGGAGCGTCTTGCAAAGCTTGCGGGCGGCGTTGCTGTTATCAAGGTTGGCGCTGCTACCGAAATCGAAATGAAGGAGAAGAAGCTCAGAATCGAAGACGCTTTGGCTGCAACGCGTGCGGCAGTTGAAGAGGGTATTGTAGCCGGAGGCGGTACTGCGTTTATTAATGCAATTCCTGCGGTTGAAGCTGTGGTTGAGAATGCCGAGGGTGACGAAAAGACAGGTGCTAAGATTGTTCTGCGCGCACTGGAAGAGCCTGTTCGTCAGATTGCATTTAATGCCGGCGTAGAAGGAAGCCTTATCGTAAACAAGATCAAGGAAAGTCCTGTTGGCGTTGGATATAACGCTTTGACCGACGAATATATGGATATGCTCAAGGGCGGTATCGTTGACCCGACAAAGGTTACACGTTCTGCTCTCCAGAATGCGGCAAGTGTTGCTGCTATGGTGCTTACAACCGAAAGCCTTGTTGCCGATAAGCCCGATCCTCAGGCTGACGCTGCAGCGGCTGCTGCTATGGCAGGTGCCGGCGCAGGCGGAATGTACTAATATTATTAAATGCTTGAAGCAGACTGTATTGATGAGAAAAACTCTCATCGATACAGTCTTTTTTTGTTAACACTGAGCCGTATTATAAAGTTGACAAAAATTAATATTTTTGATATAATTACAACAAAAATCGTGCAATAATAAATATAATCAATTATACAGCAGAAAAAGATACCGAAAGGAAAATATTATGAGCAGAAAACTTTTTTGTGAACTGTCGCCGGTTACATATAAAATTTCAACATGGAAGTGCAGGATATGTCGTCACCTGCAAAATATATTCGGAAAAGAGAATATTGCGTCAGACAAATCGTCGGCAAAGCTTCCTGTTATAATATATAAACATAATTCGCTTATACGCAGAACTCTTGGAAATGTAAACACAGAGCTTCAAGAGAATAAGGCGATAAATCTTTCTATTGCAGCTCCAAAAATAAACGGTATTTTGATTAGACCCGGAGAGGTGTTTTCGTTTTGGACGTTGGTGAAAAAGACATCAAAGGCTAAAGGTTATCGTACGGGATTGACTATTGACAACGAAACGCCTTCCTCAGGCATCGGCGGTGGAATGTGTCAAATGACCAACCTCATTCACTGGATGATTCTGCATACGCCTCTTGAAATTACAGAGCATCACCATCATGACGGTTTTGATTTGTTCCCCGATTTCAATAGGCAAGTACCGTTTGGAACAGGAACATCTATTGTATATAATTATCTTGATTATAGATTTAAAAATAATACAGATCAGACATTTCAGCTCATAATATATGTTACGGATACACATTTATGTGGAGAGCTGCGAGCTGAACATCCTCTTGATATTAAGTATCATATATCAGCGGAGGAGGAGTTTTTCAGTCGCGAAAGCGGTGTTGTCTACCGAAACGGAAAAGTAATACGCACATGCGTAGATAAAAAAACAGGTAACACAATATCTCGAAAGCTTATACGCAAAAATCACGCAAAGGTAATGTATGACAGCTCTAACCTTGAAATACAAGAAGTAAACTAAAAAATCAATCCTCGATATATTTTGATTGAAATTTGCATCGTACATACCCGTAAAGCTGTTTTAAATATTCATTTGTGAACGAATTGTAAAATTATGTGTAATAATTGTAAACTTAACATAAAACTGCTTGAAATTCAAAATAAGTATGATAATATATAGTTGCTCGAGAGGCATATACAGTATAACCATAAATTTAATATGTCCATATTTACGGGATTTTTAAGGATTTATGATTGCAGATAAAATCATATGATGGAGTAAACCAATCTGATAAAGCTCAGAAAAAAGGTTTGTATGACGGGCAGGAAAACGGCGGCGATCAGGGTATGCAGGAGGGACAGCGTAAAGGAGACAGCGCACAATCCACCCCCTTATCTCAGAAGGTCGAAAACGTAATAATGTATCTCGGAATGATTTTGTCATGTACAATGATAACATATTGGATTTTTGTACCCAAGAAGAAAAGAAGTATGCAATAGTAAAAAAGGCTGTGCTGCGTTTAGCTGTAAAGCTTGTTCGCACACAGCCCGTTCGGCATAAATCTTACAGCAGGTGCTGTGTTTCGAGACGGTAAGAGCTCGGAGTCAGCCCTGTTTTTCTTTTAAAATCAGACGAAAAATTGCAAAAATTATTGTATCCGCACATTTCCGAAATCTTTGATATTTGATAATTTGTATCTCTGAGATAATGCTTTGCGGTATCTATCCTGTAGTTTATCAAATACTGCCTCAAGGTTGTTCCCGTTGCTTTTTTCATAAGTCTGTTGAGATGATACGGGTGGTAGCCTGCCAAGTGTGATAAAACCTCGTTGTCTATATTTTCGGAATAATTCCGATGGATATAGTCCAGTATCTTATTTATCACATCAGAGTCCTTTCCGTCAAAGATTATATCTCTTGCAATGCTGATAATAATATTCTTAAAAATTGCAGATGCGGCGGCTTTGTACAGCTGTTTTTTGTATATAAATTCATTTATGACTGAGTTTGCATACTCTGATAAATAGCTCACGTTTTTGATGACCGAAGGTCTGTTTAAAAACGGATAATTTTCAAAATACACCTTTTCTATAATTAAATTCGGGTCAAATTCGTCCGCACTTAAGGGGTGAACTTCTTTTACGCAATGAGAATAATTTTGAGTGTAATCGAAATTTATACTTATAAGCTTGACTTCGGTTTGAGTATCAAAGAGGTATTTTATTCCCGGAGGAATGACGACGGCAGAGCCAGCTTGCAGAATATAGTCTGTGTCGATGATTTTCAATCTGCAGTAATCCGACAGCATAAAATAAAAATGGTAATCAACTGCGCAAAGAAATTCATTTGTCGGTTTATAATTTAGAATTTGCGCAAATCTCAGATACGGATTTATGTCATTCAATTCCATTGACTTTCTCCTTAAAATGTTCTTTTTTACAAAATATATGTTTGTTTTCATTATTGATTATAGCATGAATAAGTGATAAAATCAATTAAAATTATAAATTAATCAAAATAAATTTTAAAAGGGAGAAAATACGGTGAATAAATTTTTTATAAAATATAAAGACGGAAGCGAAGCGAATGTTGATGCAAAAGTTACATACGGGAGTGCGGTGGCGGTAGAGCTTACCGACATACCCGACTTTGAAAAAACCGAATATATAGAATTTCCCCTGCACTCTGATTCGATATTTGCCGGTGATGAAGGCTATTTCCTTGTCCAGGCAGGTAACGGAAAATGCGCAAACAGGGACTACGGTATTTCATTTTATAAGGAGCGTGAGAATTGCGAGCTTGTGCTGAAGGATTGCTTTATGCCGGTATTTGGAATTAAGCATAAAGATAAATGTTATATCGCTGTTGTTACGGGAATGGCAACCGATATTTCACAGGTTATAAAAATAGAGGATAATCGATATTACTTAAAGGTTCGTTTTGAGGTTGACGGAGTCGTTCCATATGAGAATATCAGCCTTGAATTTTATAATATCGACAAGGTTAATGCGGAATACAGCGACATGGCAAGAGCATACCGTGAGTATCAGCTAAGACACGGATTTAAACCCATCAAAGAGCGATTAACGCCTGAGCTTGAGTATTCGGTTGAATCGGTAAACGTGAGAATTCGTATGGGCTGGAAGCCTGTGCCGTGTGAGATTGCCGAGCAGACCGAAGATAATGAGCCTGATGTTTATACTGCGTGTACCTTCGATGATGTAATCAAGATAATGGAGGCATATAAAAGAGTCGGAATAGAGAAAGCCGAGTTTTGCCTTGTCGGTTGGAATATGAAGGGGCATGACGGACGCTGGCCTCAAATCCTGCCTGTTGAAAGCAGCTTCGGCGGAGAGGAAGGGCTGAAAAGGCTTATAAACAAGGCAAAGTGTCTTGGATATGCAATTACCTGCCATACCAACAGTACAGATATGTACTCGATTTCAAACAGGTTTAATGAGGATGATATAGCGATTATGCGAAACGGCGAAAAGAGCGTTGAGGCGGTACGCTGGGGCGGAGGAAGAACCTACAATATATGTCCGAAGAGAGCATATGAGATTTCGATGGACACCTTGCCCGAGGTTGCTGAACTCGGCTTCAGAGGAATGCATTATATCGATGTTATCACTTGCACTCCGCCGAGGGAGTGTAATAACGTGAACCACCTTATAAATAAAAAGAAGTCCGGATATTATTTCGACAAGCTGTTCGAAAAATCGGTCGAGATGTTCGGTTCGGTCGGATCCGAGGGAGCCTATGATTATTATTTAAAAAAATGTGATTACACCTTGTATGTGTCATTTGCGGATTTTACGGATAAAGGTTCGGTATTCAAGCTTTGCGACAAAATAATTCCGTTTTGGCAGCTTGTGTATCATGGTATTGTGGCAAGCAATCCGTACGCCGGAACTGTTAATTATGCTTTGAGTGATAACAAAGACTATATGCTTAAGGTGGTTGAATTCGGCGGAAAACCGCAGATGTATTATTATGCGAAGTTTGTATCCGACGGCACGGACTGGATCGGTACCGGAGACTTGAAATGCAGCACAAACGAAGAGATAGAATACAGTGCGTCAAAAGCAAAGGAAACCGTTGACGCTTATAATGAAATAAAATATCTTCAGTATGAATTCATGGAGGAGCACAAGGAAACCGAGTCTAATGTATTTGAGATAAAATATTCGGACGGCAGCATTGTTACGGTTGACTATAACAACAAAACCTACACATTACAGAGAGGAAGATCAAAATGACGACAGCGGAGGTTGTCGCACAAATTTTAGGCGCGGCAGGGATACTTGTTTTTATTATACTGTATCAGTTTGATAATATGAAGGGCGTTCTCAAAGCAAAGATGGTTATGGATGTCTTGTGGGCGGCGCATTATTTGCTTCTGGGTGCGAGCTCTGCCTTTGCAATTAATTTAATATGCCTTGTGCGAGAGCTTGTATTTATAAATGGTGATAAAAGATTTTTCAAAAGCAGGGTATGGCTGTGGATTTTTATTGCATTTAATCTTGTGTCGGCAGCTATAACATGGAAAGGCTATTACAGTATATTCCCTGCCCTGGCATCCTCGCTTGCAACCGTTTCATTTCGTCAGAAAAACATAAAGACCGCCAGGGTGATAGGCGTTACAAATAACATTCTGATGTTTACATATGATATCTTTGTCGGTTCATATATGGGACTTATAGGTGAAACATTGGCTTTTGCATCCGTGGTTATAGCAATATTCAGGAATATCAATAGGAGAGCCTCGGTTTAAATAGATTCAGCCTGCATAAATCTTATTTTTTCGGATATTTTATCTATCCCCGACATATTTATTTATAAAGGGGTGGTGTGATGTTCACAATCAGACTGAGAACAACGATTGTATATGTTCTTATTTTTTCTGTTGCAATCTCTGCTGTATATCTTGTCTTTGCGGCAGGAGAGAGCAATGAATACAAGGAAGAATCCGACGGAATTTCCTTGCCCGTTTTGATGTATCATTCGATTTGCAGCAGCTCGGGCAAGGAGGGAAAATTTATTGTAAGCGAAACGGGACTCGAGCAGGATTTGAAATACATATCAGAAAACGGTTACACTACCGTCAGTGCGTCACAGATTATTGATTTTGTCTACAATGGTACACCGCTTCCGGAAAAACCTATTTTACTGACATTTGACGACGGCTACTATAACAACTACTGTTACGCATTTCCGCTTTTGAAAAAGTACAATGCGAAGGCGGTAATATCAATTATCGGAAAATACACGGATATTTACAGCGAAACCGTGGAGGAAAACCCTCTTTATTCGCATATAACCTGGGACGAGGCTCGGGAAATGTGCGAATCCGGACTTGTAGAAATCGAAAATCACAGCTACAACTCACACACTACAGATAAGGGCAGAAACGGAACCAAAAAGAAAAAGGGTGAATCAGAGGCTGCTTATGCGGAATATATAAGCTCCGACATAGGTAAGCTTCAGGAGGAAATATACGCCAATCTCGGCTATAAGCCTCAGCTGTTTGCATATCCCTTCGGAAGTGTAAGCGAGGCGTCATACGATATTTTAAAGCAAATTGGCTTTAAAATGACGCTGTCCTGTGAGGAGAAGGTCAATTATCTTAAAATCGGCGATACCGACGGAATTTATATGCTCGGCAGGTATCTGAGAACAAACAAAAGAAGTGCGGAAAGAATATTGAAGAATATTAAATAGCAAATGTGCCGCCGTATTCTCTGTGGCGGCACATATATACTTATAGTTAAATAATTTAAATTAGTTAAAATTATTTTAATATATCGCCTACACCGTCCATAATATATGTCGGGCGGTAAGGGAAGTTAGGAAGCATATCCATAGTGGTCACACCACTTAAAACGAGAACTGTATCAATAAGAGATTCAAGACCGGATATAATATCGGTATCCATACGATCACCGATAAACACTGTATCCTCGGTATGACACGAGAGTGCTTTATTTGCATGACGAACCATCAGAGGATTCGGCTTGCCGACAAAGTAAGCCTTTTTGTTGGTTGCAATTTCTATAGGAGCGATAAGAGAGCCGACCGACGGAATAATTCCGGCTTCGGACGGACCTGTTATATCCGGGTTTGAACCGATGAGCTTTGCGCCCTTATTAACAAGAGAAACAGCCTTGGCAATTTTTTCAAAATTGTAAGTTCTCGTGTCACCTACGATAACATATTCCGGATTAACATCGTTCATATCTATACCGGCATCATACAATGCGTTGACAAGACCGGCTTCGCCTATTACATAAGCGGTACAGCCGGGGTTCTGAGATGAAAGAAATTCTGCTGTTGCGAGAGCACTTGTATAAAAATGCTCCGGCGGAACATCAAGTCCCATTCTGGCGAGCTTTCGGCTAAGCTCCTGAGGAGTACGCTCTGAGCTGTTTGTTAAAAATATAAATTCTTTATCATTGTTTTGAAGCCAGCTGACAAATTCGTGAACGCCGGGCAAAATATTGTTTCCGTGATACACAACACCGTCCATATCACTTATAAAACCCTTTTTCTCTCTTATTTTTTCATACATATTCTTCGTGGCCTTTCTGTCCGCTGAATACATTCTGTCTTATCCTGCGGACGCGGTAAGACGATTGGAAGCCGGTATTATGAAAATCTCCGACATTTATTTATTGTGCATTTCTTTATTATTATATCATACAGAAGATACAAATACAATAATTTTTTTAAATATAAATTGTATAATTTTAAATGCCTCAAAACGTTGATATATCGGCAAAAGGTAAAAAATTGGGATAAAATGTATGTAACAATTATGTTACGAGGCAAAAAAACCCTTGACAATATATCCTATATATGCTATAGTTAATACTGTTCCAAACACAATATATTGTGTTTTTGATTAAAATTACAAGAGAAACACCCATATATAGAGAGGAAGGTTGTTATGAAGATTATCAAGAGAAACGGCTCAGAAGTCACATTTAATGCAGATAAGATAAAAGTTGCAATAAGCAAGGCCAACGATGCGGTAACCGAAGATGTAAGAATGACATCGCTCCAGATTGAGCGTATTGTCGAACGAGTTATACTTTCCTGTGAATCCCTTGGACATTCGCCGAGCGTTGAAGAGGTTCAGGATATGGTTGAGCGTCAGATTATGGCACACGGAGCGTTCGAGGTTGCCAAGGCTTATATTACATACAGATATACAAGAACGCTTGTGCGTCAGTCGAATACTACGGATGATAAAATTCTGAGTCTTATCGAGTGCAATAACGAGGAAGCCAAGCAGGAAAATTCGAATAAGAATCCCGTTGTTAATTCAACTCAGAGAGACTATATGGCCGGCGAAGTATCGAGGGACATTACCAACCGTATACTTCTGCCGAAGGACATTGTTGACGCACATAACGAGGGTATAATACACTTTCACGACAGTGATTATTATGCTCAGCATATGCACAACTGTGATTTGGTCAATCTTGAGGATATGCTTCAAAACGGTACTGTTATAACCGGAACTTTAATCGAGCGTCCGCACAGCTTTTCAACTGCATGCAACATAGCAACGCAGATTATTGCTCAGGTTGCTTCAAATCAGTACGGAGGACAATCCATTTCTCTCGCTCATATCGCTCCTTTTGTACAGGTCAGCCGTGAAAAGATTTCGCGTGATTTGAAGCGTGAGCTTTCGGAAATAAATGTTGAGCTTTCGGAGGAAGCATTTAAGAAAATTGTTGAGGAACGTCTGCGTGTCGAGGTCAGAAAGGGTGTTCAGACAATTCAATACCAGGTTGTTACTCTGTTGACAACAAACGGACAGGCACCTTTTGTAACCGTATTTATGTATCTCAACGAGGCAAAGTCAGAGCAGGAGAAGGATGATCTTGCCATGATAATCGAGGAGGTTCTCGAGCAGCGGTATCAGGGTGTCAAAAATGAAAAGGGTGTATGGGTTACACCGGCTTTCCCGAAGCTTATTTATGTTTTGGAGGAGGATAATATTCACGAAGGCAGTAAGTATTACTACCTCACCGAGCTCGCAGCTAAGTGCACCGCAAAGAGGATGGTACCTGACTACATTTCCGAGAAGGTTATGCTTCAGAATAAGGTGGATAAAAACGGTGAAGGTCATTGCTATACCTGTATGGGATGCCGCAGCTTTCTTACGCCTTATGTCGATGAAGACGGAAAGCCCAAGTACTACGGCAGATTCAACCAGGGCGTTGTTACCGTTAACCTTGTTGATATTGGTCTTTCGGCACACAAAAACATGGATGAGTTCTGGAAAATATTTGATGAAAGAATGGAGCTGTGCCACAGAGCCCTGCAGTGCAGGCATGAGCGTCTGACCGGAACTGTATCGGATGTTGCTCCGATTCTCTGGCAGCACGGAGCCTTGCTCAGACTTAAAAAGGGTGAGAAAATAGACAAATATCTGCACGGCGGATATTCTACTCTTTCCCTCGGATATGCCGGTCTTTGGGAATGTGTTTACAGCTTGATCGGCAAGAAGATGACCGAACCCGAGGGCGAAGATCTTGGCCTTAAGATTATGAAAAAGATGAATGAGTATACTGCGAAGTGGAAGGCTGATGAAAACATAGATTATTCTATCTACGGTACACCGCTCGAGAGTACAACCTACAAATTTGCAAAGTGTCTGCAGAAGCGCTTTGGAGTAATAGAGGGTGTTACCGATAGGGGATATATCACAAACAGCTACCACGTTCATGTAACCGAGAAGCTCGACGCCTTTGAAAAGCTGGCGTTTGAAGCAAAGTTTCAGGCATTGTCGCCGGGCGGTGCGATAAGCTATGTTGAAGTTCCGAATATGCAGAATAATATCGAGGCCGTTTTAGATGTTATGAAATTTATTTATGACAACATTATGTATGCTGAGCTTAATACGAAAAGCGATTATTGTCAGATTTGCGGCTGGGACGGCGAAATTGAGATAAAAGAGAAGGATGGAAAGCTCGTATGGCAGTGTCCGCAGTGCGGAAATACCGATCAGGATACTATGAATGTTGCTCGCAGAACCTGCGGCTATATCGGTACACAGTACTGGAATCAGGGCAGAACGCAGGAGATAAAAGAGAGAGTTATGCATCTGTAATCCGAAAACATTCAATAAGTGGCAAAGTCCCGTCATTCAACTTTATTTAGTTATAAATTAATTGCAGCCGAGCTTTTAAGCTTCGGCTGCTTTATACTCATTATTTAATATAACAGGAGTGAGAAGCTTGCATTACGGAGAGATAAAAAATTGTGACATTGCAAACGGTGTCGGCGTACGGGTTTCGCTGTTTGTATCCGGATGTACAAATCATTGTAAAAACTGTTTTCAGCCGCAAACATGGGATTTTGAGTATGGAAAGCCTTTCTATGCGGAAACGGAAAATTATATTTTGAGTTTACTTAAACCTTCATATATAAGCGGTCTGACTGTCTTGGGCGGTGAGCCGTTTGAACCATCAAACCAAAGGACGCTTTATCCGTTTCTGAAGCGGGTTAGGGAAGAATATCCCAAAAAGTCGATTTGGATGTATTCCGGTTTTACTTATGAAGAGCTGCTGACCGAGGGAGGATATTCTAATTGTGAAGTGACACGCGAAATACTCAATTTGGCTGATGTACTGGTGGATGGCAGATACGATGATGATTTAAAAAATATAGGACTCAGATTCCGTGGCTCCTCAAACCAACGGTTGATTGATCTAAAAGAAACATTCAGACAAAATAAGATTATACTCTGGGAATAATTTTTATAACATTTAAGAGCCTCGGCAGTGTGCCGAGGCTCTTGTTATAAGGATTAGTCTTTAGCCATTCTCTTATATACTTCGTATCTTTCGGTCAAATCCTTTTCAGCTTTAGCAAAGAGCTGATCCGCAACTTCGGGGTAACCTTTCTTGAGCATCAGATAGCGGTTTTCGCCCATCATGAAGTCAATGATCTCGCCTGTCGGTTCCTTAGAATCGAGTATAAACGGATTCTTGCCTTCTTCTGCAAGCTCAGGGTTAAATCTCCAAAGGTGCCAGTAACCTGTCTCAACAGCCTTTTTCTCTTCTGCAATGGAGTTACCCATGCCGCCTTTAGCCTTTATACCATGGTTGATACAAGGAGCATATGCAATAACAAGAGAGGGACCGTGATATGCCTCAGCCTCTTTGATGGCCTTAAGAGCCTGTGCGGGATTTGCACCGAGAGCAATCTGAGCAACATATACATAGCCGTAGGTTGTAGCAATCATGCCCAAATCCTTTTTCTTAACCTTCTTACCGGATGCCGCGAACTTAGCAACAGCAGCGGTAGGAGTAGCCTTCGAGGACTGTCCGCCGGTATTTGAATATACCTCGGTATCTACAACGAAGATATTAATATCCTGACCGGATGCAATTACGTGGTCAAGACCGCCGTAACCGATATCGTAAGCCCAGCCGTCGCCGCCGAATACCCACTGTGAACGCTTAACAAGGAAGTCTGTTCTGTCGGCAATTTCTTTTACCGCAGCGTTGGACATATCCTCTTTGCCTATCAAAGCTTCTATCTTGTCAGCAGCAGCCTTAGAGCCGACAGCGTCTTCCTTAGCTTCCTGCCATTCCTTAAATGCATCAGCAAGCTCAGGTGATACGGCATCCATAGCCTCGTCCATTCTGGATGAGAGTGTAGCTTTAATTTTATTGTTAGCCATTACCATACCGAGACCGAATTCAGCATTATCCTCGAACAGAGAGTTAGCCCATGCAGGACCTCTGCCGTTCTTATCCTTGCAGTAAGGCATTGAAGGTGCGCTTCCGCCCCAGATAGAGGTACAGCCTGTTGCGTTCGCAACCATCATTCTGTCACCAAAGAGCTGAGTAATAAGTTTAATATACGGTGTTTCACCGCAGCCCGCACATGCGCCGGAGAATTCAAGATACGGCTGTGCAAACTGTGAATTCTTTATATTTGTAGTAGTGTCTACAAGATATGCCTTGTTTTCTACCTGATTTATACCATATTCCCAGTTAGGCTCCTCGGTAGGAGTTACATCGTCTATGGGCTTCATAACAAGAGCCTTTGCCTTAGGTGCGGGACAAACATTAGCACAAACACCGCAGCCGAGACAGTCAAGCGGAGATACCTGAACTCTGAATTCAAGTCCTTCAAAGCCTTTTCCGACAGCCTTCTTTGTTTTAAACGACTCGGGAGCCGCAGCCTTTTCTGCTTCATTAACGAGAACAGGACGAATAGCAGCGTGCGGACATACCAGCGAGCACTGATTACACTGGATACAGTTATCAATATTCCATTCCGGAACGAGAACGGCAACGCCTCTCTTCTCATATCTTGAAGTTCCGGTCTCGAAGGTACCGTCTTCTCTGCCGTCAAATACGCTGACAGGCAGCTTGTTACCTCTCTGAGCGTTTACGGGGTCAACGAGCTTCTTGATAAACTCAGGTCTTGAGTTATCGGTTGTATCCTCATCAACAGCGTTCTTCCATGCATCGGGAACGTCAATCTTAACCAAAGCATCTATTGCACCGTCAACGGCATCACAGTTCATCTTAACGATTTCGTCACCCTTCTTACCGTAGGTCTTTTTGATTGCTTCTTTAATAAGAGTTACCGCCTTATCAAAGGGAATAACCTCAGAAAGCTTAAAGAACGCACTCTGTGTAACCATGTTGATACGAGTTGGGCCGAGTCCGACTTTAACTGCAACGTCTACTGCGTTTATGATATAGAAGTTTATATCGTTTTCCGCAATGTATTTCTTAACGTGTGCAGGCAGCTTTTCGTCAAGCTCCTCAGGGGTCCATACGCAGTTCAAAAGGAAGGTGCCGCCCTTTTTGAGACCCTCAAGCACATCGTACTGATATACGTAAGCAGGCTTGTGACATGCAATGTAATCAGCCTCGTCCAGAAGATAGGTGGATTTAATCGGGGTTTCACCGAATCTCAAGTGAGACATGGTTACACCGCCGGATTTCTTGGAGTCATAATCAAAGTATGCCTGTGCGTAAAGATCGGTGTTATCACCGATAATCTTGATGGCATCCTTGTTTGCACCGACAGTACCGTCGGAACCGAAGCCCCAGAACTTACAGCGTGTAGTGCCTGCGGGAGCAGCGTTAACTCTCTCGCCGAGTTCAAGAGAAAGACCCGTTACATCATCGACAATACCGATGGTAAAGCCGTTCTTAGGCTCTGCTGCATTAAGATTGTCAAATACGGCAACGAGCTGAGTCGGAGTTGTATCCTTTGAACCCAAGCCGTAACGTCCGCCTACAATCATAGGAGCGTTGCTGCAATCCTTGTAAAGGCTGCATACATCGAGATACAAAGGTTCGCCGAGAGAACCGGGTTCCTTGGTTCTGTCGAGAACTGCAATCTTTTTAACGCTCTTGGGCATTACATCGAAGAAATACTTTGCGGAGAAAGGACGATAAAGGTGAACCTCAAGTACGCCGACCTTTCTGCCTGCAGCGTTGAGATAGTCAACGGTTTCTTCAAGAGCCTGACATACGCTGCCCATTGCAACAACAACCTCGGTTGCATCCTCTGCACCGTAGTAGTTAAAGGGCTTGTATGTACGACCCGTAATCTTGGATATTTCTTTCATGTAATCCGCAACGATATCGGGAATTGCTTCATAATATTTGTTTGAAGCTTCTCTTCCCTGGAAGTATATATCACCGTTCTGTGCGGTACCTCTGAGTACAGGGTGTTCGGGATTGAGAGCACGGTCTTTGAATTCCTTCAAAGCATCCTGATCTATCAGAGACTTAAGGTCATCATACTCCATAACCTCAACCTTCTGAATTTCGTGAGAGGTTCTGAAACCGTCAAAGAAGTGAAGGAAGGGAACTCTGCCCTTGATAGCGGAAAGATGAGCAACGCCGGCAAGGTCCATAACCTCCTGAACGCCGCCCGATGCGAGCATTGCGAAGCCTGTCTGACGGCAAGCCATAACATCCTGATGATCGCCGAAGATATTAAGTGCGTGAGCCGCAATAGCTCTGGCGCTTACGTGGAAAACCGTGGGGAGAAGCTCACCTGCGATTTTGTACATGTTGGGG
This sequence comes from uncultured Ruminococcus sp., assembly GCA_902766745.1. Taxonomy (GTDB): domain Bacteria; phylum Bacillota; class Clostridia; order Monoglobales; family Monoglobaceae; genus UMGS1820. The sequence goes on along the minus strand of CACXES010000041.1, from coordinate 65,677 downwards.
ATCATAAGAAGCAGACCCTGTGAAGCTGTGAATGTGGTTGTCAGAGCACCTGCCTGAAGTGAGCCGTGAACGGCACCTGCGGCACCGGCCTCAGACTGCATTTCAACAACCTCGACAGTTTCTCCGAAAATGTTTTTTTGACCCTTAGCGCTCCACTCATCAACGTATTCAGCCATAGTTGACGAAGGAGTGATCGGGTAGATAGCTGCAACCTCAGTGAAAGCATACGCGCAATGGGCTGCGGCGCAGTTACCGTCCATGGTCTTAAAATGTTTAGCCATGATTTTACCTCCTGTAAAATAAAAATGTTAATTAATTTTTTTTGAATTTAATTAAGCGACAGCCGCTGCTGTAATGCATACAGCCATCAATAAATAAGTATACCATAACATTGTCGGAATTTCAAATAGTTTTTTGAAAAAATCTGAAAAAGATATTAGAAAATTTTGTGCGTTTACACCAAAAAATTCGACAATTTAGATTAAAACGGCCGAATATCCGGTAAATATGGTGTCAGAGTGAGTAATCGCTCTTGAAAATTGCATAAAAAAATGTTATAATCTTTATCGGATAACTTCTTTTTAAGAATGAAATTTGATGAGGTGAAAAGGTCATATGAAAACCGGACTTGTACTCGAGGGCGGAGCGATGCGCGGAATGTTCACGGCAGGCGTTACAGATGTACTTTATGAGAACGGCATAGCTTTCGACGGAATTATAGGTGTATCTGCAGGAGCCGTATTCGGAGTAAACTATCTTTCGGGTCAGACAGGCAGAGTAATTAGATATAATAAACGTTTTAATTCAGATAAAAACTATATGAGTCTGAAGCTGCTTTTAAAAACAGGGAATATATTTAACACGGATTTTGCGTACGGGACGGTACCTCGTGAGCTTGATAAATTCGACGATGAAGCCTTTATCCGCTCCGGTATACCGTTTTACGCTGTAATAACAAATATTAAAAGCGGAAAGCCCGAATATATAAAAATCAACAGCGGTTTTGAGCAAATGGATGTTTTGCGTGCATCGGCGTCGATGCCGTTTGTTTCAAAGCCTGTGGAAATAAACGAAAATCTGTATCTTGATGGCGGAATTTCGGACAGCATACCCTTTGAAAAGTTTGCCGAAATGGGCTATGACAGGCAGATAGTTGTACTTACAAGAGATATAAACTACAAAAAGAAGTCCGTACCGAAGCTTCCTGTTAAATTATACTATCGTAAGTATCCGGAATTTGTTAAGAGAATTATTTCTCGAGCTGAAAATTACAATAATAAAGTGATGCGCCTGAGAAACAAGGAAAAGCTGGGCGAGGTGCTTGTTATACGTCCCTCGACTCCAATTAATATAGGAAAAACCGAAAAGGATCCGAACAAGCTTCAGGCGGTTTACGACCTCGGAAGGGCGGAGGCTGAAAAATCCCTCAAAAAGATAAAAGTGTATCTGGAAAAAGGAATAGTGTGCGACTGAATAAATTGTAAAATCATTTTCTGATCCGGTCTTTTTCGGCATTAGCTTTCATATAGTATATTAATTATGAATATACGAGGAGACAAGAAAATGCCGAAAAACCTAAAAGAGAAGCTGTCTGAAAATTTCTATGAAAATCGTATAAAGCTAATGGGTATATCAGCTTTGTTCGTGGTCGGAGTTATAGCCGGTGCGGTTATTGAAACGGGTACGAATACCTCCGATGGCTTTGAATGTGTCGACGATTTTATTTATTCCTATAATATGCGCGGAATATCAGTGACAGAGGTGTTTCTTCGTTCGCTTCTGTCTTACGGACGTATATTTTTTCTGATATGGCTTTCCGGACGGGCTTTGTGGCTGATTCCGCTCAATTTTATCGAAGTTGCTTCACGCAGTCTGTCTATGGGATATACAGTGGCATATATGGTCGAATGGGGCGGGATCGGTGGATTTGCACTCGGCTTCCTGATGCTTTTTTTCCAGAATATTATATTTATTCCCATGCTTGTTATATACTCCGCATACAGATTAAATTCATCGCTTTCATCGCGACATATAAGGTCGGTTTCGAAACAGCGTCAAAGACAAGCCATTATCGGAAGCGGAGGCTTGACAGCAGCGGCGGTAGGTGTTATAATTTTGTGCAGCTGTATAGAAGCATATATAATTCCCGCAATTATCAAGCCATTGTGTACCGGATTTCAATAAAATTTTAAATTTTTTTAAATTTGCTATTGTCAAAACGCAGAGAATTATGTACAATATATATGCGTATGATAGGAGGGAGAAAAATGGAAAAGACTGTTGAAGATTTTTTGGATTACATTAAGGTCAAGCGAAACGCATCGGTTAATACCATTAAGTCTTACAGACATGATCTGTCAAAATTTTCCGATTATCTCCGTGAGATGAATATAAACTCAGCGACCGAAGTCGGTACTACTGTAATCTTGGATTATCTTTTACATATACAAACAATGGGTAGTTCGGCGGCTACGGCAAGCAGAACCCTGTCTGCTATTAAATCTATGTTTAAATACCTGGTGAAGGCAGGAGTTGTTACAGCTAATCCGACTGATAATATGCATGGATTTAAAGCGAAGAAGAGGATGCCGTCATCACTTACCGAATTTCAGATAAACGTTTTGCTGGATGCTCCCAGCGGAAATAAAATCAAGACCTGCCGCGACAAGGCTATACTTGAGCTTTTATATGCTACGGGTATGCGAGTATCGGACTTACTTGATCTTAAAACAAGCGACGTAAATTTGTCGGTTGGATATATTTATTGCTCAGCCGGCAATAATAAAGAGAGAATAATACCCATATATGCATATGCCCGTGAATGTATCGGGAAATATGTGGAACGGCGTTCGGAAATTCCGGATTCGGACAAGACCGATATATTATTTTTAAACCTTAAGGGTAAGCCCTTGACACGGCAGGGAGTTTGGAAGATGGTCAAAAAGTACCAGCGTGTATCGGGATTGTCAGGAGACATTACTCCTCATACTCTGAGACATACTTTTGCCATGCATCTATTGGAGAATGGTGCGGATTTAAAGTCTGTTCAGGAAATGATGGGACATTCCGACATTGCATCAACACTTGTATACAGAGAGGCAATAGAAAATAAATTGAATGAGGTATATAATAAATCGCATCCAAGGACAAAACACTCGTCCGGAAGTGAAAATTAATACTTTATTCAGATAAATGCATAAGATGAAACAAACGAAAGGATGACTGAAAATGAAGGTATTGGTTATTGGAAGCGGAGGAAGAGAGCACACTATAGTATGGAAACTGAATCAAAGTAAAAGGGTAACAAAGATATATTGCGCTCCGGGGAACGGTGGCATAGCACAGCTTGCGGAATGTGTTCCGATAAAGGTTATGGAATTTGATAAGCTTGTCGACTTTGCCAAGGAAAATAAAATAGATATGGTTGTGGTTGCGCCGGACGATCCGCTTGCCGCGGGAGCGGTTGACGCCTTTGAGGCGGAGGGAATACGTGCCTTCGGCCCTAATAAGGCAGCGGCAATAATTGAGGGAAGCAAAGCGTTTTCAAAGAACCTGATGAAGAAATATAACATCCCGACAGCGGATTATGAGGTATTTGACAACAGTGCGGATGCAGTTGCGTATATTGAACGTCAAAACAAATTTCCGATTGTTATAAAGGCTGACGGTCTTGCTCTCGGAAAGGGAGTTATCATAGCCGAAAATTTTGCAGATGCAAAAAAAGCGGTTTCCGATATTATGGACGATAAGGTATTCGGAGCGGCAGGCGGCAAAGTTGTTATAGAAGAATTTCTTACCGGGCCGGAAATATCCGTGCTTGCGTTTACCGACGGAAAGACATTAAAACCTATGGTCTCTGCCCAGGATCATAAACGTGCCTTGGATAATGATAAGGGGCTTAACACCGGCGGTATGGGCACATTCTCCCCAAGCAGAATTTATACTCCCGAGCTTGAAGATGAATGTATGAAGAATATCTTTATTCCAACTATGGAGGCTATGAATGCCGAGGGCAGGACATTTAAAGGTGTTCTTTATTTCGGTCTTATGAAAACCGCAGACGGAGTAAAGGTTATTGAATATAACTGCCGCTTCGGCGACCCCGAAACACAAGTAGTCTTGCCGCGGTTGGAAAGTGACTTGTATGACATATTTGATGCAGTTATAGATGAAAGGCTTTCTGACATAGAAATAAAATGGAATAACGGAGCGGCTGTATGCGTTGTGCTTGCTTCGGGAGGTTATCCGCAGAAGTATAAAACAGGATACGAGATCGACGGTATATGCAAGGCAGAAAGTATGGGCGCACTTGTATTCCATGCCGGTACAAAATACGAAAACGGAAAGATTTTGACGGCGGGTGGCAGAGTATTGGGCGTCACCGCACTCGGAACCGATCTTGATACGGCTATCAAAAACGCATATGATTATGTAAAGCTAATTAACTTTACAGATATGCATTACCGTAAAGATATAGGCATAAAGAAGAATATATAATCAATAACGTATAAAACAGCGTATAAATAAGCATTTTACAGCATTATTTATACGCTGTTTTTTGTCATACGAGTTATAGACAAAATTGTGTAAAGTGTTTTAACTTTACGGTGTTTCTCAAGTTATAAGCGTAAAAATATGTGGTAAACGGAGCGTTAGCACTTCGCTCAGAATATAAAAATACCGATGAGGCTCGACTGTTTACTGTATACAGAAACCTCATCGGAATTTATTAGTGATAGTATTAATTTTTATACTTTATTCGGCTAAAAGCTTCTTTGCCTTATCTATGTCCTTAATGTCAAGCAGGCAGGATATCTCGGTTTCGCCGGTTGTAATAAGCTTTACCGGAATGTCGGCAGAAGCTAATAGTTCAAATAATTCCGCTGCAACACCGGCAGTATTACGCATACCCTCGCCAATGAGAATTATTTTTGTATTGTTACCGTTTAAATCCGTTGATATTTCCGGACTGACATTCTTGAATGCCGTTGTAGCGGAAATAACATCGGACAAGCTGTCCTGCGGTACGGTAAAGGAAAGGTTTATCTTATCCTTATACGGTGCAGTCTGACATATCATATCAACGGTTACATCTCTTGCTGCAATCTCGTTCAAAATGAACGAGATGTTTTTTGTGCTGTTCGGAATATTGTTAATCGTAACAAGAGCAACATTTTCCAAATAGTCTATCTGGGTAATTGTTTTAATCATATCAGCAGTCCTTTCCGAAAATTTATATTATTGTGCCGCAATAAGTTCCTTCATTGTGTAAAGCCCGGGCTTTGCATCCTTCAGGAATACCGCTGCGGACAGTGCGCCTACAGCAAAAACCTCCTTTGAGGAAGCAGTGTGCTTAACCTCAATAACCTCATCACGTCCGGCAAAAATTACCGAGTGTTCTCCGACTATTGTTCCGCCGCGGACAGAATGAATGCCTATTTCATGCTTATCACGTTTTTTTCTGATGCTATGGCGGTCATAGGTATACTCCGGCTCATATTTCAGAACATCGGATATTGCGTCGGCAATGGCAAGCGCAGTTCCGCTCGGGGCATCAAGCTTTTGATTATGATGCTTTTCGACAATTTCAATATCAAAATTGTCTTCGAGAATCTTTGCGGCACGTTGAACCAAATCAATAATCAGATTAACGCCAAGCGACATATTTGCCGAGAAGAAGATGGGCGTTTCTTCGGATACAGAATTAATTTTAGCAATCTGTTCTCCGGAAAGACCCGTGGTGCATATCACCGCCGGTATATGATTTTCGGCTGCGTAATCAAGTATTGCATCTGTCATAGACGGATGCGAAAAATCTATAATTGCATCGATCTGCTCGCTGACCTGAGAAAGCTCGGTATATACCGGGAAATCCACATCGGAAGAGGGCTTTATGTCAAATCCGGCAACAATATTTACATCGCATCTGCCGTTTGCCGCACGTACAACGGTGTGACCCATATTTCCGCAGACGCCGCATATAAGTATATTTGTCATTCGTATCACCTTTTGTGTATATGTATATAAATTATTTCAAAAGTCCGTAATCGTTCAAAACATTTTCGAGAGTTTCCAGGTTATCCGGAAGCATATCACACAGAGGAAGCCTATAGCCGCCTATATTAAAGCCCATAAGATTCATCGCGCATTTTACCGGAATGGGATTTACCTCTATGAAAAGTGTTTTTGCAAGCTTCAAGTATTTCAGGAATAACTCCCTCGAACCATCGGTATCACCGTTGAAATATTTCTCGCATATATCGTGAGTTTCCTCCGGGACAACGTTCGCAAGTACGGAAATTACACCTTTTCCGCCGAGCGAAAGACAAGGAACGATCAAATCATCCTCACCGGAATAAATGTTAAGATCGGTTTCGGCGGCAATTTGTGCCATAAACGAAACGTCTCCGCTTGCCTCCTTTATGGCATTTATATTAGAGATTTTAGAAAGCTTTTTAAGTGTATCCAACTTAAATCCAAGCCCGGTACGGCTCGGAACATTGTAAAGTATAATCGGAATATTTACACTGTCGGCAATCGCCTTCATGTGGATATACAATCCTTGTTGAGTGGTTTTGTTGTAATAAGGCGTAACAACAAGCAATCCGTCGGCTCCTATTTTTTCGGCATATTGGCTGAGGTATATGGCGTGGGCTGTGTCATTGCTTCCTGTTCCGGCAATTATCGGAATACGTCCGCCGGCCGCTTCAACGGAAAAACGCAATACTTCCATATGTTCCGCATCGGGCATGGTTGCAGCCTCACCGGTTGTGCCGCATATTACCAACGCATCGGTCTTGTGTGCAATATGATATTCGATAAGCTCGCCAAGCTTATCGAAGTCAACGCCTTTCTCGCAAAAGGGCGTGACAAGTGCAACGCATGAGCCTGTGAATATAGGTGTTTTCATTGGGTTTCCTCCTTTTATTTATTTTATATAAAATACAGACATTAGTCGAAATATCCCTTTGCCGCAAGAAGCTCAGCCATAAGCACTCCGCCGCCGGCAGCACCTCTCAAGGTGTTGTGGGAAAGACATACAAATTTATAGTCATACTGAGTATCCTCACGCAGACGACCCATAGAAACCGCCATACCGCCCTCCAGATCTCTGTCAAGCTTTGTCTGCGGCCGGTTAGGATCTTCGAAATAGTTGAGGAACTGCTTCGGCGCCGACGGAAGCCCAAGCTCCTGCGGAACACCCTTAAATTCCTTCCATGCCTGCTTTATTTCGTCGATACTCGGTTTTGTTTTGAATTTAACGAATACTGCCGCCATATGTCCGTCGGACACAGGAACACGCAGACACTGTGTCGTAATCGCCGGACTTTGTGCATCTACGATTTTATCGTCTTCGATATGTCCCCATATTTTAAGCGGCTCGAGCTCACTCTTTTCCTCTTCGCCTCCGATATAGGGAATCACGTTATCCGTCATCTCGGGCCATGTTTCAAAGGTTTTACCGGCACCGGATATTGCCTGATATGTGCAAGCCAAAACTCGTTCAACTCCGAACTTCATAAGAGGATGAAGAGCGGGAACATAGCTCTGAAGAGAACAGTTTGATTTTACGGATATAAAACCGCGCTTTGTTCCTAGACGCTTTCTCTGTGCAGAAATAATTTCCGCATGCTCGGGATTCAGTTCGGGAACGATCATAGGCACATCCGGCGTATGTCTGTTTGCCGAGTTGTTGGATACAACGGGGCACTCTGCTTTGGCATAAGCCTCCTCAAGAGCACGAATTTCATCCTTTTTCATATCAACAGCGCAGAATACAAAATCAACCGCCGCTGCAATCTTATCTATATCGGCTTCGGCATCCAAAACAATCATTTGACCGATTTCATCGGGAACGGGGGTTTTCATAGCCCAGCGTTTTCCCACAGCTTCAAGATATGACTTTCCCGCGCTTCTCGGAGAGGCGGCGAGAACCTTTATATTAAACCACGGGTGGTTTTCAAGCAGAGTAATAAAGCGCTGACCTACCATGCCCGTTGCACCAATGATACCTACATTAAATTGTTTCACTTTTACTTCCTCCTAAATTATGCACCGACTGTTAATATTCATTTATTCATTCAGAGATGCATTTATGTTCTATTCTAATTTATTATATGTTATCTTGTCAAATATGTCAAATGGTAATTTGGTAGAAATGTTTTCATTTAAAGCTGATTTTTAGGCATAATAGACAAAATATCGTACTTGTAATTAAAATTTAACAAAATAGTACACTTATTTTTCGTAAAAACACTGGTATTTAAATAAAATTTGTGTTATTATATAAAAAAGAATAAGAATAGCTCCTCGAGAATTCAGATTTTCGACAGCTTTTCAGAGTAAGTTCAAAGTAAAACAAAATTGATTTTTGCATCAAAACACTGTGCCGAGGCAGCCCGCGCTGCGGCATTGAGCCTTGTAAATTTATTATTGCGGGTGGAAAGGATTCGGGCATTGTTATGAATCTATACAAAAAAACATTACTTAACGGATTTATTAAGCTTGCTGCGTCTTTAGCATTATTGGCGATTGTAGCCGGAATACATGTATCTTCATATGCCGATTATGATATTCCGTCATATTTGAGAATAGGTCTGTTCTACGGAGCAAACGAAAAAAACGAGGTTAACCTTTCATCGGAAAACGGTTTTTTCTTCGGCACATATTCCGGAACGGATTTCAATCAGAAGAAAAGCTCAGCAGAGACAGAAATAACGGTTAAATTCACCGATAACTCAATAGTTGTTTCGGCAAACGGCACCGATGTTTATAAGACCGATGATCCCGAAAAGGGCTTGGGTGTATTCCCGACAGTGGGCGGAATGGAAAGACGGCTTAAGGTTGACGGAATTGAATACCGCGGAGGACTGGATTTCAAACGGGTTAACGATCACAATGTTATCACAAATGTTGTGTTTATGAATAACTATCTTTATGGAGTAATATCTCGCGAAATGAGTCCCTCCTGGGCACCTGAGGCGTTGAAGGCACAGGCTGTCTGTGCAAGGAATTATGCCGTGAATAACCTGAACAAGCACTCCGAATACGGATTCGATTTGTGCTGCAACGTATGCTGTCAGGCTTATTCGGGGACGAGATATGAAACAGAAAATTCTTACGCTCCGGTCGATGATACGGCGAATCAGCTTCTTACATACAAGGGTGAGCCGGCGCAGCTATACTATTCGGCGAGCGCAGGATCAAGAACCGAGGATGTAAAAAACGTATGGGGAAACAGTGTTCCGTATCTTGTAAGCGTTGATAACAGCTATGAGGACACAGCGAATATACCCAACGGAGTTTGGGCGGGTTCTCTTTCGCGGGATGAAGCGACAACGATAATGCGTAACAAAGGCTATGATATCGGGACTGTAAATTCAATACGTGTACTCGAGACAACGGAAAACGGTCGCGTTTTAAAGCTTGAGGTATCCGGAACACGCGGCAGTAAGATATTCGAAAGAGAAGCCTGCAGGACCGTATTTAACACTGTCACCAAAAGTCAGCAGTTTAAGGTCACGGGTAACGGTGGCTCGCAAAGCGTGCCGTCAATACACACAACAGACGGAAATAATAACTCCGAGCTGAAAATTAACGAGGTCGTAATTCTTACAGCCGACGGACGTTCCACATTGTCGTCAAAATCGCTTTTTGCGACTAACGGGGTAAACAGGAAGCAATACGATATAACTGAAGGAAGCGGCGAAAATACTGAATTTGTATTCGAGGGAATTGGCTGGGGCCACGGTATCGGAATGAGTCAGTACGGCGCAAAAGGTATGGCGGAGGCAGGATTTAATTATGTTGATATACTTCTGCATTACTTCCCCGGAACAAACCTTGAAAACGCATACTAAGTTATCGGGGGATTTATTCCGATTTTAATATATCACGAAAGCTAAGGAGATATTATATCAAATATGACTACTAATGATTTTTATTACGATTTACCGGCCGAACTCATTGCCCAGACGCCCCTGAAAGATCGCTCTGCATCAAGGCTTTTGGTGCTTGATCGAGAAAGCGGCGCAGTAAAACACGAACATTTTTATGACATATGCAGTCATCTCCGACGGGGTGACTGCCTTGTTATGAATAATACAAGAGTAATTCCGGCAAGGCTTTACGGCTGCAAGGAAGGGAGCGGCGGCAAAATTGAATTTCTGCTTCTTAAAAGACTCGATATCGATACATGGGAGGTTATTTTAAAGCCCGGGAAGAAGGCAAAGCCGGGAAGCCGTTTTGAATTCGGCGGAGGTCTGCTTAAAGCCGAGGTGCTTAAGATAATCGAAGACGGAAACCGAATAGTTAAATTTGAATATGACGGCGTGTGGGAGGAAATACTTGATAAGCTTGGCGAAATGCCTCTGCCGCCGTATATCAAAGAAAAGCTTGATGACAGGGAACGTTACCAAACGGTTTATTCCAAGATCGAAGGCTCTGCTGCGGCGCCCACAGCAGGACTTCACTTCACTCGTGAGCTTTTGGCTAAAATCGGTGAAATGGGTGTTGATATCGTATACTTGACGCTTCATGTTGGGCTTGGAACATTTCGCCCTGTATCAGCCGAAAATGTTGAAGAACACATAATGCACAGCGAGTATTATCAGATTTCAGCTGAGGCGGCTGAAAAGATCAATGCCGCAAAGGAGCGGGGTGGAAGAATCATAGCTGTAGGCACTACGTCTGTCAGAACACTTGAAACCGTTGCCGATCCCTGCGGAAGAGTCAAGGCAGAATCGGGTGAAACGGATATATTCATATATCCCGGCTATAAATTTAAAGCTGTTGATTGCTTGATTACGAATTTTCATCTGCCGGAATCAACGCTTTTAATGCTTGTCTCAGCCATGGCAGGCAGGGAGAATATTTTAAATGCATACAAGATTGCAGTTGCCGAAAAGTACAGGTTTTTCAGTTTCGGCGACGCAATGTATATAGAAGGAGAAGTAAACAAAAATGTATAAGCTTATTACAAAATGCGGCGGTGCGCGCTGCGGTGAATTTGAAACGGTGCACGGCACGGTTCAGACCCCTGTATTTATGAATGTCGGTACCGCCGCAGCGATAAAAGGTGCGGTTTCCGCTCCGGAGCTTAAGGATTTGGGCTGTCAGGTAGAGCTTTCTAATACCTATCACTTGCACCTGAGACCCGGCGATGATGTAGTGCATGACATGGGTGGTCTTCATAAATTTATGAACTGGGATAAGCCGATTTTAACGGACAGCGGCGGATTTCAGGTTTTTTCACTTGCAAAGCTTCGAAATATAAAAGAAGAGGGTGTCTACTTTTCTTCGCATATAGACGGCAGAAAAATATTTATGGGTCCGGAGGAGAGTATGCGCATACAGTCAAATCTTGCATCTACAATAGCAATGGCATTTGACGAATGTATCGAGAATCCGTGTGAATGGGATTATGCAAAAAATTCCTCGGAAAGAACAGCCAGATGGCTTGAACGCTGTGTAAACGAATTGAAAAAACTTAATTCCATGGAAAGAACAATCAATAAACATCAGATGCTTTTCGGGATAAATCAAGGCGGCACCTACGAAGATTTAAGAATTGAAAATATGAAGAGAATCAGGGAACTGGATACGGACGGCTATGCCATAGGCGGACTTGCGGTTGGAGAGAGTACCGAAGAAATGTATCATATAATCGAAACGGTAGAGCCGTATATGCCTTGCGATAAGCCGCGGTATCTCATGGGTGTCGGAACGCCCGTAAATATCATCGAGGCTGTCGATAGGGGCATAGATTTCTTTGATTGTGTAATGCCAAGCCGAAACGCAAGACACGGTACAATATTTACCTCAAGCGGGATTTTGAATATTCTGAATGCAAAATACGAACGTGATGATACACCTCTCGATGAAAAATGCAGCTGTCCCGTATGCAGAAATCATTCAAAGGCATATATAAGACATTTGTTTAAAGCCAAGGAATTACTGGCAATGCGCCTATCCGTAATCCATAACCTGTACTTCTATAATCATCTTATGGATAGAATACGCCGCGAGATAAATGATGGAACATTTTCGGATTTTAAGCGCTCTGCTGTTGAAATTCTGGGCAGAAGAGTATAATTTTTCGAAAATATTATCAAAAAATATTAAATTATGGGATTAATCTTCATTTTTCTCTTGCATTACGCAAAAATATATGATATTATAAATCTCATGTGATATAATATTGAAGTTAGGATGGGTGTATGTATATGGGTTGGCTGTCACAATGGTGGTCCGAGCTTGCTGCGGATTTATACAAATGCTTTATAAAAGATGACCGTTATATGCTTTTGCTGAACGGTATTGGCGTAACTATTAAGGTGTCCCTTCTCGCCGTTATTATCGGAATTATTATCGGTATAGCAATTGCATTCTGCAGTCTTTCAAAGCGAAAGGGCATCAGACTTATAGGTAAGGTGTATACAGATGTTATCCGAGGCACACCGTCGGTAACGCAGCTTATGATCATATACTTTGTTGTATTCGCCACAGTTTCATGGGAAAAGTGGATAATTGCAGCCATAGCCTTCGGAATTAATTCCGGTGCCTATGTTTCCGAAATAATCAGAGCCGGCATTTTGTCCATTGATAAGGGACAGACGGAGGCCGGCCGCTCACTCGGCCTGTCCGGGTTCCAAACAATGTCGCGTATCGTTATTCCTCAGGCGGTGAAGAACATTTTTCCCGCACTTTGCAACGAGTTTATTGTGCTGATAAAAGAAACGGCAATAGTGGGCTACGTTGGACTTATGGATATACAAAAGGCCGGTGACTTTATCAAAAGTGCTACGTTTATCGCCTTTGTTCCGCTTATCGGTACGGCAGTTATATATTTTGTAATCATAAAATTCCTGACACTCCTCTTGGGTGTGATTGAAAAATCTCTCAGGAAATCTGATGTAAGATAGGAGGAAGAACCGTGATTCAGATTAATAATCTTCATAAAAGCTTCGGAGACCTGGCGGTTCTTCGCGGTATAGACGAGCATATTTCACAGGGTGAGGTCGTATCGGTTATAGGCCCGTCCGGTTCCGGAAAAAGTACATTTTTAAGATGCCTGAACCTACTCGAAAATCCCACCGAAGGCGAAATATATATTGACGGTGAGATGATTAACGGCAAGGGCGTTAATGTTAATAAAATAAGACAGAAAACAGGTATGGTGTTTCAGCACTTTAATCTTTTTCCGCACCTTACTATCCTTAAAAACGTTACGCTTGCCCCTGTCGTCTTGAAAAAGATGAATAAGGAGCAGGCAGAAAAAGGAGCGACAGAGCTTCTCAAAAAGGTTGGCCTTGAAGAAAAAGCCTCATCATACCCCGCACAGCTCTCCGGCGGACAGAAGCAGAGAGTAGCCATCGCCAGAGCGCTTGCCATGGAGCCGGAAATCATGCTTTTCGACGAACCGACCTCGGCACTTGACCCGGAAATGGTCGGCGAGGTTTTGGACGTAATAAAGGAGCTTGCCATGAGCGGAATGACAATGGTAATTGTGACTCATGAGATGGGTTTTGCAAAAGAGGTCAGCACACGGGTACTCTTTATGGACGGCGGATATATTATCGAAAAAGGCACCCCTGCCGAAATTTTCGATAATCCGCAAAACGATCGAACAAAGAGCTTTTTAAGTAAAATGCTTTAATTTAAGATTACACTGGGAAATTCCCATTGGTAATAAAATAAAATCTATTTCAAAAGGAGAAATGAAAATGAAAAAATTACTAAAAGGTATCGCTGTTGCGGCTGCGGCAGCACTGACGATTGCTGCACTTGCAGGCTGCGGTGCAAAGAAGGATGAGGCAAAGACCGACGCCCCCGCGGCGGAGGCTCCGAAAACCGAAAAAAGTGACGCAATAGTATTCGGTACAAACGCAGAATTCCCTCCGTTCGAGTTTATTTCCGCAAAGGGCGGAGTTATAGGCGAGTTTGACGGTATCGACATGGCAATAGCAAAGCAGATCGCAGAAGACTGCGGAAAAACCGCAGAGATTAACAATATGGAATTTGATTCATTGCTTGTTGCTCTGCAGAACGGCCAGATCGATGCAGTAATCGCCGGTATGACCGTTACGGACGAGAGAAAGGAAACAGTTGACTTCTCTACTCCGTATTATACAGCAACGCAGGTTATGATTGTTAAATCCGATTCCGACATCGCAAAGGCAACAGATATGGCTGATAAGAATATAGCTGTTATTCAGGGATATACGGGCGAAATATCCGTACAGGGTATGGGTTATAGCTATCAGTCCTTCAAGAAGGGCACAGATGCAATTATGGAGCTTGTAAACGGCAAGGCAGACGTGGTTGTAATAGATAAGGCAACGGCACAGAAATATGTAAATGATAACGAAAACCTCAAGGTTGTTGAAGATTCTGAGGCTTTTGAAAAAGAGGAATATGCAATTGCGGTGGCTAAGGGTAATACCGAGCTGCTCGACAAGATCAACAGCGCTATTGAAAAGATGCTTGCAGATGGCACTGTAAATGAATTGGCTGCTCAATACGCAGTTACCGCAGAAGAGTAATTCTCTTTCAAGTGGTATATCCTACCCCCCGAGGCATATCTTCGGGGGTTTTTAAATGCATTTTTTTCATAAGTTAACTAATCATAAAATCGAGAGAGCGCAGGGCAACTATTCAATAAAATTATTTCGGATTTATAATGTAATCATCAAATTTCGAATTTGAATTTTTCCAATTACCTATATTGTGAATCAAGTGTTTACATAGCATTGTTAATAAAATGTTCATTTTTACACATAAAAATAAGCTTGATTATTTGTTTTATATGTGATAGAATAGTATAAATTGTTTAAAATCGGTGTAAATAACGAAAGGCGGCATGACATATGGACAAGCAGGCTCGCGAAGCAAAAGAAATGGTAAAGAACATGACCATCAAGGAAAAATTTGCTCATTTTTGGAACTATTATAAAATCCACACAATCGTTACATTGGTGGTTCTGGGACTTATCGGCGTTACGGTATATCAAATTATTACCACCGAGGAATATGACCTTGAAATAGAATTTTACGGCACAAGGATGGTAAGCGAGGAGCAGGCGGCTGCGCTTGAAGATTATCTTAAGGACTATGTCGATGATATGGACGGAGACGGGGAAAAAACGGTTAAATTAATTCGTACCGGTTCACTGAGCGAAATGGGTGCCGCAGGCTACGGAAATATGAAGTTCACCGCCGAGCTTGCCGCAGGTCAGTATGCAATCTATATCCTGAACGAAGAAATGTATGATTTGTATATGAAAAATGATGAAGAAATGTTTATTCAGTCCTTCGATATCCGCGAAAATCCGAAATGCGCCGAGCTTCTCGGAATGTCTGAAGCTGACGAGCCTACATATTGGTGCATGGTCAAATTGCCGGACAGCATTAAGGACAAGCCGGAGTCAAAGCTGAAAATGCAGAACGCAGAAAACGCCACAAAAGCTATTCTTAACTAAATCATAACATATCTCGGCTGAATTAAAATCGCACATATTCTTCTGCAAAAATCCGAAATAATTTTTACATAGCAGTTGGGCATTAGGGTTCCCGAAAAGCGGAGGGTTGTACCCGACGTTTTTTGGGAAGAGGAGACACGGCGGAGCAAGCGACGATGCGAATAAATGAGCATCAAGCAAGCGCAGCGAGTGTCGACGAGGGCGCAGGGCAATTATTCAATAAAATTATTTCGGATTTTGTAATTTCATATACAAATTCCTGATTTAAAATTAAAGACAGATATCGGCAAAAACATCGATATTTGTCTTTTTTGTCGATTAAAAGCTATTATAAACTTGATATAAGCATACGTTTGGTAATTATGTACAAAAAATAATCAATAATTCTGTTTATTAATCCACTTGCGAAATATTAAAAGTTTGATATAATTATATGTATAAGAGTGTTAAATTGTGTCCGTTTGTTTGGGCATATTGGTAATTCATTAGAGTACAGGGGGATGGAAAATGAAGGCAAAACTTGCTGTGTCAGTGTGCATAATTTTGATGACGATTATGCTCTTTATTCCGTATACATATGCTGCGGATAACAATGTCGGTATCGAGGTGACGTTTAATAAATCATCGTATGTTACCGGTGAAACCGCATCAGCGACAATCACCCTTACGGGACTTAACGACGAGAAGACGGACGGAATAAAACTCGGTGCTTTTGAAACTCACTTGAATTTTGATAACAGTAAGCTCGAATATATCAGTGGCGGTTATAACGATAGCTTGTCCGAAAAGCTTACATCTGCAAATACCGAAAAAGGATTTCAGGTTACTGAGAAATTTAATAATGTAATCGTTGCATTTTTTAACTGTCCCGATGGTGTTGCTCTATCTGACGTTGATGCAAACGGAAATCTGATAATAGGAACGGCTTCATTTAAAGTAAAGGCATCAAAGGGCGACACAATCGAAACAAGCTTTGATATTGCATATACAAATGTTGTTACCAAGCCTTTCGGAACCGCTGATAAAGGTGAAAGCCTTAATTGTACTGCGGGCGAAAAAGCCACCGCAAAAATTGTGGACGGAGTAATCGAAGCTCCTACCGCCGTATTTGATAATAATACAGTCAGCGGCTCGGTCAATGTCAGACTTCCCGAATCCGAATCCGGTGTTCTGTTCGCTGTTCTCCGGGATAAAACATCCGGTCTTGTTAAGAAATCTAAGATTCAAACGATAGATTCCTCAAATACAATCAATGTATCGTTCGAGGGTATAACAAATAGCTCAAATTTAAAGATTGATTATTATCTGTGGAAATCATTTTTCAGCATGAAAGCAATTGCAGAAAATGTGTCCGCAGAAGTTACAACAGGAAACTAAATTTATTTTGGATCAGTATTTTGGGAATGTTTGCAAATCAATAATCAATGTATGGATAGGCATCATCTCGCAAGAGATAAGACTGATATAAAGCAAATATAAAATATTTACGAATGGAAGGTATGGCGTTAGATGAACAGATTATTCAAGAAAATAGCATCAGTGGTTGTCGGTGCGGCAATAGCTTTATCAGCCATCACCGTAATAGGCGTCGAACCAAAGCTTCAGCTGTACTTCTCTCCCCATGTAATGAACGATATCACAGGCGAGATAACGGTTGATGCCAACATCAGAAATATAAATGTTGCTCTTGCAAAACATCTTGGCTCTATATGTGCCGTTACATTTGCCTTTAATTTTAATCGCGAAAAATTTGACATAAAAACTAATGATAACGGAGTAGATGTTTCTCTCAATGAGGGTGCAATGGTTAAATCCATAAATGATATCGAATCAAAAATTGATTCCGAAAGCGAAAATGTCACCATCACTTTTATGGATTCCACACTTATGGATAATCTGATAGATAACGATGGAACACTGTTCTCTTTTACCCTTGTATCAAAGGACCCCAAATCACTTTGGAACTCCTTTGATACGTATCCGATTCGATTTGTCGAAAATTCGCTCGGTGTTATTACATATTCGCTCGATGACTATAGCGTAGGCAGAGCGTATAACGTTGAAGGTATAGACGTTAATGTCGGCGGCTATAATATAGCTCCTCTTTTGGTTCCGAACAGTGTTGACAAGTATATCACCTTTACAGAAGGTGAAAGCACTGTAAAGGCAAATGACTTTACACAAGAAATTGACGTTGCTCCTTTTAAACAGGACGGCGAGATGATGATTCCCGTTCGCTACTTAACCGAGAATACAGGAATGAAAGTTGAATGGGACGGCAACACATTAGTTGCTGCGGCTTATGCCGATTATCGCACATTAAAAATAAATATGAATGACAACTGTGTTTATATCAACTCTGCAAAATGTTCCTCCAACATAAAACCGGCAGACGTTAATGACAGAATCTTCATCCCGGTATCGCTTGTGTCTGCTATATATAACGGTTCAAAGATTTCCTACGAAGGAAATTCCGTTACCGTTTATATACCTTAGGTTTTCGGAGTGCAATTGATTTTGAAAAAAATTAAAATTTAAATAAATCATTTTATCACAAATGGGGTGTTAGAAAAATGAAAAAACGTGGTAAGAAGCTATTGGCAGGGGCGGCCGCATTGGCAATGTCCTGCTCAATGGTAACAGGTTGGGCAAACGGAGTGGAGATTGTTGATGTTAAGGTTTTGAACAGTGCAGATGACAGCGGAACCTCGTTTAAAAATGCAGAAACGGGAGTAATTGGAAACGTTAAACTTAACACAGAGCAAATGCTCCAGGTTACTGTTAAGTTAACTAACGGTGAAGCAGAGAACCCTGCTGTAGCTGCGGGCGATGTAACTTTCCTCTCAAACATTGACGGAGAAAGTGTTACACTTAATAACAGCACTATCCAGTATGTTGATCAGCAGACAGTATCAACAACCGATGGTACAGCTACAATCACATTTAGACCGAGAATGTCAATAGGAACACAAGGAGTTGGTTCCTTTATAGCTAAGGCAGGCGGAACTGATGTTGCAACTACTGCTGAATTTAATTACACAGTTGAGACTCCTAAAGAAGACATGACTGTTTATCCTGAATCAGTAACAATAAAGTCAGGTGAATCGGCAGTATTTACTGTACCGGAAGGTATGACTAACGTTGTTGTTAAAGAAGGTTCTACTGCGTTAGATTCATCAGCGGTAAGCTATTCCGGAACAACGCTTACAATAACAGGATTAACCGAAGTTAAAAGCCATGAACTTGTTATTTCAGCAGCCGGATATAACGATAAGGCAGTGACGGTTGTTGTAAATTCTGCAGTTGTTGAAATTCCTGTGGGTGATGTTGGCAATGTTGAAACTGCACTTGGTAATGGCTTAGATGAAGTGGTACAGGGCGGAACATCCGCTGAATTACCTGCTAAAGCAGGCGATTATGATGTAGCATATTCAATCCCGGACGGGGATCCGAATAAGGAAAAAGTTACATTAACAGACAACACTATTGCTCTTAAATCCGGTGTATTTGCGGCAAAGGTTACAGTAAGCGCTTCCGTAGGTAAGAACGGTCAGGTTAAGGATACAAAGGATATATATCTTGTAGCTGATCCGAATGTAAATATTTCCTTTGGTAACCTCGACTTGATTTCAGACTCGAACGGTGCGGATGCATTTGCTTCATCAACCGCTTTGTCTAATGCAGCTCTTACTGAGACACAGATGACCGGTATCAAGGCAGAAGCTCTTAACTATGCACTTGACAGACGTACTCCGGATGCGGCAATCAATTCCGCTGTCGACTATGACTTAAACGGTGACGTTACACTGTCAGAGTATCGTATGCTTAAGCTTATGTTTGAAGGAGCAGAAGGATTTGGAGCTGATAACATGGTAAACTCCAGACAAACATGGATTGACAAGGCTAATCCGAGCTCAGCTGAATAATTAATTTAAAATTCAAATTCGGGCTTATCGCCGGATAGCTTTAAGCCCGATATAAAAATTTATTGATTATTAAATTTGTACATTATAAGGTTATGTACCTTAGGTGTCCCATTCGATTACATAAGATATATAGCCGTTTGTGACATACAATAAAATATAATATTTATACAAGGGGGATTTTCCAATCATGAAAAAAGTTCTAAGTTTAGTGCTTTCACTGGCACTAATCATCGCAACCATGGCGTTGCCGATTTCAGGATTCGCCGCATCCATCGACCTGCTTGATAAAGCATCGGGTACAATTACTATGGCGTATTCACCCAGTGCAACAGAAGTACATCCCGGTGACACTTTCACTGTTGATGTAAAGGCTGTTTCAAGTGTTGAAACTTTAGCTGTTTATGACTATGTTGTAAACCTTAGCTATGATGCGTCTGTTTTCACTGTAACAAACGAAGAAAGCATCAGACTCAAAAAGCTCACTGATGGTTCTACATCTTATGTAAGCTTGATAGGTGCAGGCGGCGCAAATCTTACGAATAGTGCTGAGACTACTCCTACTCTTGCTACACTTAACTTCACGGTAAATGATACTGCGGCCGCAAAAGTTTATGCATCATCTTGTATTGCTGATGATTCAAGCTTTACTGTTGAAAATAGTTCTGCTATTGACTGGTACACAAAAGCTGACGATAATCTTGTAGATGCTGGTTATACAATTAAAGTTGTAGATAATACATACGCTGTAACAGTAGATAACGTAGCTCTTAATGATGGTATGACCTATTATGATGCAGATGGATTTACACTTGCTGTTACAGGTACAAATATTGAAACGGTAACAGTTACAAACACATCTACTGACCCGGCAACAGTAATTGAGTCTTCAACATCAACTGCAGGTTCTTCTTATACATACTCGATTACAGCAGCCGGTGCATATACTGTAGCTGTAAAGGTTAAGGGTAAAAATGCTGAAACAAAGACATTTACTCTTTCTACCGATACTATTTCAGCGCAGCTGGCACTTGAATTAACACCGGCAGAAACAGGCTATAAGGCTGGTGCAACTGTTTCAGTACCGGTTAAGATTTCCGGTCTTGCTTCTGCGCAGGCTGCTATGGTAAGCTTCACCCTTACTTATGATCCTGCAAAGCTTGAACTCGATACAAATTCGCTCGGCGCTAATGTTTCATACACTGATGGTACTGTTGTATACGGAGACAAAGCAAATTCATCCGGTCTTGCAACCGATGCAACTGTTGCAACGCTTAACTTTACTGTAAAGAGTGATGCGGCTTACGGAGCATCTGAAATAGTGATCGATAATGCTAAGCTTGCACTTGTTAAGCAGGCTATAGATCCGACAAAGGATCCGATTGGTATTTCTGTCGGAACAAAAACTATAGTTATCGTTCCGGAAACCTTTGCTACACTTCCCGCAGATATCATAACACCAGCTTGGAAAAATTCACAATATAATGTAGTTGTTACACCTGTAGATGCTGCAAATGTAAAGTATGTTAAGGTTTCTAAGGATGCCACACCTGCTGTTGGTACACAGGCTGATTTAGAGGCTATGTATGAAAATACATCTGCAATTGACAGTGATACTGTTACAGTTAACAGTGAGGAAAAATATGTTATAGTTGCTGCTATTGGTACAGGCGATAATCTTGTATATCAGCATGTAGGAACTCTTGTTCCCGGAGCAAGTGCTTGGTATGATGGTACTGCTCCTACAGTCAGCGACAGCAATATTACCGTAAGCGGTATTCAGGATGCTAAGGCTGATTATGTACTTGTTATATCCGCACTTACAAAATCCGATGCACTCAGCGGAGTTAATAAGCTTGAATACACATTAAACGGAACAGAATACACTGCAATTTCAGAGGTTGATGCAACAAGCGTAACAATCCCTGCTCAGAACTTCAGCGGTGTTGTTAAATTCAGAGTAACAGATAAAGCCGGAAACACTGCAGAGAGTACAGGCGTAGATCTTAAGCTTGATGCTGATGATCCTACAATTACAGGTATGACTGTAGGTGAAGTTAAGACAGACGGTTCTAAGGATATCACTGCATCTGTTGCAGATACAGGTTCCGGTGTAACAGGCGGTACGCTGTCTGTTACGGTATACTACAGTGCTTCTACTACAGGAGAGGCTTTAACTACTGTTTCTGAAATTGAGAAACTTGAAAATAAAGGAGCTGCAACTGTAGCTGAAGGAAAAGCAACCTACAATACAAAAGTTGCAGGCAGATACTACATGGTAGTTGCTGATGCTGCAGGTCATAAGGCTGCTGCAAGCGTTGACGCAACGTTCAATAAGATTGATGCTGCAAGCGGAATCAAGGTTGCACTGTACAACGGAGCAACTGCTGCCGCAGGCTTCAAGACATCCAATGCTACCGAATTGGCTACATACAGTGGTTCTAATGGTTCATTCAGATATGTTGCAATAACTGCTGATGAAGCACCTTCTGGTTATACAAATACTATGACATTGTCTAAGGATGCTGCAACGGCTGCTGCTTATACAGCAGGTACCGCTATCACAGATATTGGTACATATGAGCTGACAATCACAACCGCTCATAATACCGATACAACAGATAAGGCGTCTGCTACATATAAGTTCTCTATCGTAGAAGAGACAAATATGCCGTCACCGAACAATGATAAGCGCTTCAACATCATTGACTACTCAATGGTAAGACAGGTTGTAGGTGCAAGCGAAACTCCTGTACTTCCGACGACTGCTAACAATTTCACCGGCGGTCTCTTCTCCGGTGATGTAAACGGTAACCTCGGTCTTGATTCTAATGATGTAGCTGAACTTATCAGATCCATCAGAGCAGGCGAGAAGCCCGGAACATACACCTTTGATGTATTAAATAAATAAGACGACTGAAATTCAGTAGTAATAATTATATAATCTTATAGGTGAACAATTTAAGATTAAAAAGGTGCGGCAAATGTGCCGCACCTTTTTTAAAAAATAACTTGAAATATGCTTAAAACCATAGTATAATAGATTACAGTAAACAAATCTTTTATGGGAGATGGACGTATGAAAACAAAAATTAAAGTTTTATCATTAATGCTTGCCGTATTTATGACAATCTCAGCCTTGGGTATGATAAGCGTTAATGCCGAGGGCGAGCTTCCGATAAACATCGGTTTTCAGATTAAGTCAGCACAGCTTATGTCGGGCGATAGCTTCCGGGTAAACACCATGTTGAATTTTGATGACACCTTTGCGGATGCAAACGGTATTTTGGTGTACAGGCATGGATTGAAATTTGATCCGGACTATCTTGAACTTCTTGATCCTAACACAATGCAGCCGATAGAGGTTGATGAAAACGGTTTGCCGGTTGAAGGTAAATATTATATATACGGAGATATCGGAGATGAAAATTCATTCTCTGTAAGAATGGCAGATAGCGGAAATACACTTATACTTCTATATACAAGTCGTGCAGAAACCGGAGATATCTATACTCCCGGTCCTATTGCGCAGTTTGCATTCAGAGTACGGCCGGAGTATGAAATTACCGGTTCGATATACACCTCCCTCGAAATTACAAATCCGGAGATTAATGTAAATAACAGAGATGCCGTTCTTGATATATCTGCTGAAAAGCTTGATTTAAAAATCACTCCCCCATTTGAATTTACAGGTGTAGGAAGTAAAAAACAAAATTCAACTCTTCGTATAAGCGGAAAAAGTATAATAGATCCAAACAGTGACGAGCCGCTGAAAGCTTCTATATACAGCGGAGAGCAGCTAATCGAGGAAAAGGATGCAATATTATCAACGGGACGATACAGTGTTGACTTTGAACTTTCAGAGGATATTTATATTCCCGGAATGTATAAATTAATGCTAACTTATGGAATTACTTCAAACAGCTGTAATTTTGAAATCCTTGAAAAGGATGCACCTGTTGTAATTCCGGATCCCGACCCGGATCCGACACAGCCTAAAGATCCCGAACCCGAACCCGAGCCCGAGCCTGAGCCGGAAGAACCGGAAAAACCGTCTGACGGCGGCAATGGAAGCACCGGCGGAGGAGGAAGTTCGAGCGGCGGAAGTTCGAGCGGCGGAAGCGGAGGAGGCAGCGGAAGCAGTATAAGCCTTAGCGATAAGCCGACCACCGTTACAAAGCCGGACGAGCCGGTTCAGACACCCGAAAAGCCGGAAAAGCCTGCCGTTACATATCCGTCTGATATAGCGGAGCATTGGGCAAAGACAAATATCGAATATGTCTATGACCACGCATTGATGAACGGCTATGAGGACGGTACCTTCGGACCGCAGAATAACATCACTCGTGCGGAATTTGCAACGGTTATGTCAAGATTTTTAAAGCTTGCGGATAACCCCGGTGCGGCGGAGAAGTTCGCCGATGCAAATCAGCATTGGGCAAAGTCTTATATCGGTGCACTTGTTGATGCCGGTATAGTGAACGGCACTGATGAAGCAAGCTTCTCGCCGGATAATAACATTACAAGACAGGAGATTGCGACCATTCTCGCACGTGCATTTGAGCTTTCCGAGCAGGCAGAAGATACATTTGCCGATGATGCACAGATTTCCGACTGGGCGCATGCTTATGTATATTCCGTGCGTAAGGCGGGATATATGCAGGGCGACGAATATAATAATTTCGCACCCATTGCGAATGCAACCCGTGCGGAAGTGGCAACAATCATCTACAGATTACATTCCGCAAAATAAAATATAAATATATCCCCCGTATTTCATTATGCGGGGGTTTATTCTATGTACAGTATGATGATTGCCTAAAAATCCGAAATAATTTTTTTGAATAATTGCCCTATGCCCTCGTCGACACTTGCTGCGCTTGCTTAATGCTCATTTGTTCGCATTGTCGCTTGCTCCGCCGTGTCTCCTCTTCCCAAAAAACGTCGGGTACAACCCTCCGCTTTTTGGGAACCCTAATGCCAACTGCAAAGTAAAAATTATTTCGGATTTACAAATGCTGTGGTATACATAAGTATTTCTGCCACGGGATAAACGTGAATTTTTTCTCCATAATAACAACGAATAACAACGGAGTCGGTGAAGCGGAACGCTTCAAAATCGAAATAATTTTTACATTGCCGACCGGGAACGGCAGGTCGGAACAGGGCATTGGGCGATATTAAATAAAATTCTTTCGATTTTCAATCGCACGAACTCAGATCTCCACAGAAAAACTACTTTGAATTATCAATAATCAAATCACAGCGATTCTTTATGTCAAAGGCGTTAAAATACATTTCTTCCATGGTAATCCATTTATTTTCAAAGATTTTCAAAGCTTCGGCACCATTGCGGCTTTTTATTCGTTCAAGGCGAATTTTCTTTTCGGCACAAACAAATATTCTCAAATCATAGAAGCTCCGCAATGCCGGGTGACAGCTATATGCTCCCTCAATAATATTTACGTCTGCAGGAAGGATTTCTTTTTTCTCTCCCATTCGCATATTTTTACATTCATAAGGCCGAAATTCCGCCGCCGTATTTTGCGAAAGAGGAAGAAGTACCTCTTTTAATACTCGCTCATAATCAACATTGCCGCCCGGCTCAGCTTCACGCTCCGGAGTTCGCATTTCCGGACGCAGAAAAAAATCGTCCATGTGAACCACGCTGCAAGAAAGAAACTGCGAAATTTCCGCAGCAAGCGTTGTTTTCCCCGAGGCACACTCGCCGTCTATTGCAATAATTATTCTATTATTATGCTTCTTTGCGGAATTTATTTTGTTTAATATTATCTCCGCATTCTCGGAAATTCTAACCATATTATCACCATTCCTATAAAATACATTATAGCATACGAGTTTACTTTGGTCAAATACTTTGGCTTAAAATTCCATTAATTTTGTAATAATACTTGAAAATGATATTTTTTTGTGTTATTATATAATTCGTATGAAAATAGATTTACATGAATTGGACTGATATACTTGCATCGTATAATTTATTATATACTAACGATTGTCATTGTTTTAAATTTTACGGCGGTTAATGTGTTTGCTGATGAAAATTCCGCACTTACGAAGTTAGGTGCCGTTCATATGCTGAGCCGAGTTTTACCGGCATGGAGGGATGCGCCGAAATTTGATGATACGGACGATAAAACGGCGGCGTATTACCGCAGTATGAAGGTTTTGGGTGCCGAATACGGAAATACATTTGTACCGGATAAAACAATCACCACACAGGAATTTTTAATTATGCTCAAACGTGCGCTGGATATTTCGGCACCGGACTTATTTTATGACAATCAAAAAATAAAATGGCACTACGATCAAAACGAGGTTGCGCCCGAATATCAAAGTCAGATTGCTTTTCTGTCGGCGATTGATATTTGGAACAACTCCGGCTATCTTCATCCGAGAGCCGTCATATCCGAGGGAATGGCATCATATTATGTAAAGCTCGCCGTACACGCTCAGGACTTTGGTAAGAGATCAAAAAACGGACGCCGAAATCAAAGGCGGCTTCCGGTGCTTATGTACCACGTTATAGATCAGCCGTCCGGGCCGTATTCCTATGTGTATGTCAGCCCGGAGAACTTTGAACAGCAAATAAAGTATTTGTATGATAACGGGTATACGTTTTTGTTTCCTGAGGAGCTTTCGATGGCTGATGAGCTTAAAAAGTGTGTTGTTTTGACATTTGATGATGGATATGTACAAACATACAGCACTGCATATCAGATTTTAAAAAAGTATAACGCAAAGGCTACGCTTTTCATGGTTTCGGATAAAATAGGCGAAGATGATTACTGCAGCGATGCACAGCTCTTCGAAATGAGCGACAGTGGGGTCTTCAGAATTTACTCACATTCGACGGAGCATTCGGATTTGCGACAGCTTTCCGAAATCGAGCTTGACGAGCAGTTTTCATTGTCAAATGACAAAATATATAACATTACCAAGAGAGAGGTTACATCAATAGCGTATCCGTACGGATTTTTTAACGATAAGGTTTTAAGCCGTGCAAGGCGTTATTACAAAAGCGGTTTCTCGGTTACAAACAGTGGGCGCGGCAGTATCTATGAAATTCCACGTTCGTCTATAGATGATACAATTAATATTAAGAGCTATCCTATATACTTAAAGTAATCAAG
Organism: uncultured Ruminococcus sp.; assembly: GCA_902766745.1. GTDB lineage: Bacteria > Bacillota > Clostridia > Monoglobales > Monoglobaceae > UMGS1820. The sequence continues at coordinate 39,121 of CACXES010000041.1, read as the reverse complement.
CTTAAAATAAAATTTGTTGATCGGAGTGATTTATATGATAAAAAAGTCTTTGATTGAGTTTATATTTGAAGCGGCGTCCATCGAGCGTTGGAACGACCATATCCGTCCGTCACGAGGGTTTACGGAGCTTGACAAGCAGTCGCACAAGATGATTTATGCATATGTACTCTCGAAAATTGACGGAAATGTTGACATGAACCGGTTAGTCGAAGGCGGAATATTTGAGTTCTTTCACAGGCTTGTGCTTACAGACATAAAGCCGCCCGTTTTCCACCGTCTTATGAAGGTAAAGGGCGAGGAGCTTAACCACTGGGCTCTTGAAACAATCAAAAATGATGTCATTAATATTCCGCATGATTTTTATCAAAAGATGGAACGTTATTTTATGGACGAAACATATGCAAAGCATGAAAAAGAAATTCTTGAGGCGGCTCACTACCTGGCGACAAAGTGGGAATTTGACATTATCTTTGATATGTGTCGAAGTTATTACGGTATTGACGGCACAAGAGCAGAGATTGACAACAAGCTAAATTCCTTTAAGGGGCTTAAATGCTTCGATACGTTTATTGCCAATGACAATTTCAGGGGGTTTACAAACCTGCTCGGCGAGTTAAGATTTCAGCAGCGTTGGTCACGTTCGCCCAGAATCCCCGAAACATCGGTAATCGGTCATATGCTGATTGTTGCGGTTTTATCCTATGTGTTTTCGTGCCACACCAATGCCTCTCCCGAAAGAATCACCAACAACTTTTTAGGCGGCCTGTTCCACGATATTCCCGAGGTGCTTACAAGGGATATTGTGTCGCCCGTGAAAAACTCGATTGAAGGTCTTGACGAGATAATTAAGGGCATAGAGCAGGATCAGATGGAGCATATCTTATATCCGCTGATACCTGAGGCATGGCAGAGCGAGATTTCCTATTTCACCAACGACGAATTCAGCAACAAGGTAATTATAGACGGACAGCCAATAATTGTTACAAGTAATGAGATTGACGAAAGATACAACACTGCCGAGTATTTTCCGGTTGACGGTGAGTTAATTAGAGCATGTGACCATTTGGCGGCGTGTATTGAAACATATTTTTCTCATATATACGGGATTACCACTCACGCACTTCAGATAGGAAACCGTGAGCTTAGAAAAAAATACGAGAATTCCTGCATTTGCGGCATTGAATTCGGTTTGATATTCGATTATTTTGCAATTTAGATAAGCACATAAATCTCACCCGGCATATAATAATACAAAGGGGTGATTTTATGGAAGCGGTAATTAGCGTAATTATTTGTTTTTTTACAATTTACGGTGTCTTTTCTATATTATATGATTGTATTGAAAGGGCGTCGGAGCCTAAGGAAACATCCGAAATAAGCGTACATAGGATCGTGTTTGTCGGTAAGGATACAGGAGATGCTGAGGCGTTTTTGCGCTGTGCCGCATTAAAGGAGGACTTGACCGATACAATTATTATAAGCTGCTGCGACAGAGAGGAAGAGGATTGTGCTGTAAAGCTTCTTGCCTCACAATTCGGATTTGCAACTTGTATGACCGTTAACGAATACACTGCTTTTGTTAATAAAGAAAAGGAGCTGCTAAAACATCACTGCTGCTTGTAGCTGTGCGAAGGTATATAACCCGAGCGCTAACGTATTCAAAAAGTTATTTTATATACGAATATTAATCAAAAATATCTCATAGGCATTACTATGAGATATTTTTCTATTACACTTATGCGAGGTGCGTTATATGATTTATAAATTCAGCGATCTGAAATCCAAGGAAGTAATACACATTGCCGAGGGCGAAAGAATAGGCTTTATCTCGGATATGGAAATAGATTCCGAGAGCGGCAGGATTATTTCGTTATGTGTTCCCGGGGCGTATCGGGCAATGGGCTTGCTTGGCCGCGAACCTGAACGAACGATCAAATGGGAGGATATAAAGAAAATAGGTGATGATTTGGTAATTATTGAGACAAAAGAGAATTAGGTTTACATAATAATATTATGTAAACCTAATTCGAGGTATTCTTTTTTGTTTTTATTTGAGCAGAGGACAAAGGATTGGAGTTTACTGCCTCGCGCAGGCTTGTGTTGCTTACATGTGTATAAATCTCGGTCGTTGAAAGCTGCTTGTGACCTAAAACCTCCTGAAGGACTCTGATATCAACTCCGGATTGATGCATAAGCGTTGCGGCGGTATGTCTAAGCTTATGAGTTGTATATTTCCGCGGGTCAAGGCCGATTTTCTTAACATTATTTTCGACCATATTTTGCACTGTACGGCGGCTTATACGATTTCCTCGTGATGAGACAAACAATGCTTTCTTGTCGGCTGCAGAAACGTCAATTTTCTCTCTCTCCGGCATATAGGCATTGATCGCAGCTACACACGCATCATTCAAGTAAATTGTTCGTTCCTTGCCGCCCTTTCCGATAACGGTCAGCTTGTCACCCTGAATATCGCTTATGTTTATTCCGACCAGCTCAGCCAGGCGCATTCCGCAGTTTAAAAAAAGTGTTATGATACAAAAATCTCTTTCGTAGTTTTTACCGTCAACAGCATTTAACAGCCGTATACTGTCTTCAAGCGAAAAATGTTTTGGCAGCTGCTTGGTTATCTTTACCGATTCAAGCTCTGCAGTCGGGTTTACCTCCAAAAGCTTAGCCTTGCTGCAAACATATTTAAAAAATGATTTGAGCGATGCGATTTTACGTGCTCGAGACGGCGATGCGTTATTCCTTACACGGTTCAGAAAATTTATGTATTCATATAATATGTTTAGGTCGACCTTTTCCAAAACTGATATATCAATGAGATTTATGTCGATTTTATCAAATTCGTCGGCGTCATCCGCAAGTCCAAAATAAAGCGCAAGAAATCTATAGAAAATGCGTAGGTCATAGTAATATTCTTCAGCGGTCAGCTCTGACTTGCCGCAAATACTCTCGATATATATCAAAAACGATGAAAGCGGCTCAGGAATGCCCGAATAACTATCCATTTAAATCACACTCATTCATTTAAATCACACTCATTAAATTTATATAATTCATATTAGGAAAACATCCTCTACATAATTGCACAAAATTTTTATTTTGTGCAATTATGTATCTTAAATTATACCGCCTCTTTCGTAACATTTCAATTCAAATTAGATTACAATTATCTTACACTTATATTGTCTTATAAAGGGTCTAATTCGGAAATAAAAACCCTCCTGCCGAAAATCGCCTTGATTGTAGTCAGGATCTGTTCGTTTGTCCGCTCACAGCATACATATATATTTATCTGCTGCGGAAGAATCCGCATTAAGGTTTCAAGCAGATTATCGCCTTGCATCGAATAATCATCACTGCGGCATGACTCGCTCGTGCGTATCTCGCATAAAGGCCGATTATCGGTTATATCTATATAATTTTTATCGTAATACTTTATTCTGCCGTCTTCGAATATAAATATGTTCAGAACATCAAAGCTTGACGGCTCGGATTCGATATAAGCGTTCAGGTAATCAATGATCTCGCAATACGACTCCTCTGCGCTTAAATCCGAAATTATATTGTATAGCATTACATAAAACTTCTCTTTGCAGTCATTAATCGAAAAGTTTAAAAATCCGGTGACGTTTATTTGATTGTATTCATTAGCAAAATACATTAATCTGTCCCGAATCTCGCACTTTATTTCCAAAACCTCATCTGAGGTTTTGAAGCTTCTTATTTTTTCCATTATTATACATGTACCGCTTTTCGTAAACTCGTATATATATTCGTCCAAAACGTCCAAAATAAAGAAAAATACCATATTTTCTATTATATATTCGGAAAATGCTTCCGCCGCTTTATCAAAGCAGTGTTTATCAATATTCACATAACTGTATCCGTGCTCTTTTATAAAATTAATTTTGTTGCAGAGCCTATATTTTTCCAGAAGATGTATCTGCATTGTTATTGCCAAGGGTTCAAGGTCATCTTTTGATTTGAGTGAAATTTCCTCAATCAAAGCAACGCCTCCGATACAGAGTTTTATATTATAAAAAGCATATAATGCTGCCGTAATCGTACAAATTGTCATTGGACAGCATATAGGTTTTAATCTTCGCCTCCTCCGCTGCTTTCTTCAAATACGGATTTTTAAACGCATTTCCGCAGAATACCACGGTATCTCCGCAGAGACCGGTGGCCCCGCCTATAAAACCGTAGCTGTATCCGTCCAGTCTAACCGAGCCGTAAGGTATTAATTTCACCGAGATTCCGGATAGCGGCGACACCGCTTTATATATACCGACGTCCTCTGTTATAAATGAATTTTCGGAAATAGGGCAAATACTGCATTTTGCATAGCCTTGCTTAACATTTATTATCCTATATCCCAAGGCTCGGTAAAATTCAATTATTTGCGGTTCGGCATATTTGATATTGCATATAACATTGCTGCCTATCCTTGCTATATTATATGCACAGTTTTTTGGATAGGTGAAGCCGATAGGCAAAAAACCTTTTATTAAGCTGACTGAATTCGGAAGAACCTGTGCGTAATAGTCATATACCTCCGGTGCAGTAACGGCGGTATTTTCATTAACAAAATGAATTTGCATATCCGGATGTGCACATATTGCCGCATCCTCGGTCTTTATATAAGTGGACGTGTATATGCGGCCAAGCTCGTTCAATCGCTGAATCATATTAGTCGGCATGCGCTTATCAACAATAAAATTCAACCCGAATCACTTCCTTTTTCAAATTCTGTTTCACAAAAAATTTTTGTCCACATATGATATATAGACGAGTAAACGGTACCGTGCTTACTCTTTATAATAAATAAATCGGCTCGGACATTCCGAGCCGATTTAGACTGCATATATTATGCGGTTAGCGTAAACACTATAAATGCAAATCCAACTTCGGAGGTGTCTGAAATGATTTCTGCGGTTCCGTGTCTCAACTCGGACTGTCTGCATCATAAAGACGGCTTATGTACACTTGAAACGCCCACGTCTGCCGCTAAAGATTTAATGCATAACAATAAAGATTGTGTGTATTTCAGCTGCAAAAATCAACCTAAATAGTCAAGAGCAAATTGTGAAAATACAGCGATACCGGTTTTCATGCAAGACTCGTCTATATCAAATGACGAATGGTGGATAGGTGCGGTTATGCCCATAGCTTCATTTCTGCAGCCGAGCTTGACCAAAACCGAAGGCCGCTCCTGTGAGAAATACGCAAAGTCCTCTCCCGCCATTGTTGCGTTTCCACCCAATATACAATTATTTGTGCCGATGGTTTTGCATGCACTTTTATATAGTTTTTCCGACAGCTCTGCATCATTGATAAGCGGCGGAAAAAGCTCCGTAAATTCATAGTCACACTGCGCATTATATGTGGCGCAAATCCCTCTTGCAACTTCGCCGATTCGACGCTTCAGATAACTTCTGACATCATTTGTAAGCGAACGCGCAGTACCTGTCATTTCAACCGTGTCGGGTATAATATTGCTTGCCGTACCGCCGCAAATTGAGCCGACGGTAATAACTGCGTTGTCAAAGGGATTGATCTCACGGCTGACTAAGTTCATAAGCGCGTGAATTATATCAGCACTGATCACAATTGGATCTACACACTTTTCGGGCTCGGCGCCGTGTCCGCCTCTGCCGTGAACCGTTATTTTAAAGTCGTCCGGCGACGCATACAGCGAACCGGATTTAATCCTTAATTTCCCCGTATCAATTTCAGGATCAACATGGAGGGCGATACAGGCATCGACATTGGGATTTTCAAGAATTCCGCTGTCGATCATCGGCTTTGCTCCTCCGCTCGTTTCTTCACCGGGCTGGAACACAAGCTTCGCACATCCACCGAATTTATCCCTTGATGCATTAAGTATTTCGCAGATGCCAAGAAGGATTGACGTATGAGCGTCATGACCGCAAGCGTGCATTACTCCTTTGTTTTGCGACTTATATTCCTTATCCGATACCTCTGTTATCGGAAGTGCGTCCATATCCGCACGCAAAAGCAGCGTTTTGGGCTCAGCTGCCGATTTGTTCGCTTTGCCGTGAATGACGGCGCAAATCCCTGTTCCCGCAATATTATTTACATACGGAATATTCAATCCGTCAAGCACCTTACAGACGTATGACGCAGTGCCGTATTCGTTAAACGACAACTCCGGTCGACTGTGTATAAATCTGCGGTGCCGCACGGCGTTTATGCTCACGGCATCAAGAGATTTCAGTATAAAATTATGCTTGTCCATCGTTATCATCACCTTCATGAAAATAATTATATACATTTTCGGCTGTATGTCTGTCTATAACCTCAGCCAACTCGTTAATATCTGCCGTTTTGATTCTGTCAATGCTCATAAAGACATTTAGGAGCTTTTTGCGCTTTGCCGGACCTACCCCATCTATTGCTTCAAGGGCGGAAAAAACCGATGTATTTTCGTGTCTCTTTCGAAAGGCTTCTATCGCAAATCGGTGAACCTCTTCCTGAAGCTCATATAAAAATCTGAACAGACGGCTGTCGGTATCAATGTCGTATTCAGTCGTGTCATCGGTTATTGTACGGGTTCGATGATTATCATCTTTGACCATGCCAAATACCTCTATATCCTCACCCAGCGTTTCCATTAGCAAGCGTATGGTGGAAACATGACCCTTTCCCCCGTCAAGTAAAATCAGGTCCGGCAAGGGTAAAAACTTAGCCTTGTCCTCTGCAAGCTCCCCTCGTTCTATCGCTTCAGCTTCAGCATAGGCTCTGTTTATTCGTCTTGAAATGACCTCTTTTGTGCTTTCGTAATCATCAGCACCCTCCACCGTTTTAATATTAAACTTTCTGTAGCATTTTTTTGCAGGCTTTGCGTTGTTATATACTACGCAAACTCCAACGCTTTCCGCACCGGAAATATTAGATATATCATAGGATTCTATCCGAAACGGTATCTTATTCAGCGAGAGCAGCTTTGAAAGCTCCGCAAGTACATCATTCTGCTCACTTATTTCTCGATTCATCTTAAATATATGCTGACGGAGCGACTCCTCCGCATTTTTAAGAACAGTATTTATAAGCTTAGCCTTCTCGCCGCGAACAGGAACAAGCAGCTTGATTTTATGACCGGTTTTTTCAGAGAGCCACGCTTCGATTTCATCAATGTCGTCAATATTGTCAGAGAGCAAAATTTCCCTCGGGATATTTGTCGCTGTAAAATAATACTGCTTAACAAATTCCGACAGAACCTCTGCCTTTTCCGAGTCAATCTCATTAATCACAAAGTATTCGGAGCCTTGTATCTTACCACCGCGCATATAAAAAATTTGGATACAATATTCAAGCTCGCCCTTATAGATACCGATTATATCACGGTTATCCACGCTTGTTGAAATCATCTTCTGCTTTTCCCCGAGAATTTTTAATGCCTCGATTCTGTCACGGTATCTCGCCGCCTTCTCAAATTCAAGCCTGTCTGAAGCATCGTACATCATCTCCTCAAGCTCTGAGGTGATTTTATTGTACTTTCCGTCAAGAACCGCTTCGATCCGATTAAATGTATCTCTGTATTCCTCCTGAGAAATACTACCGCTGCATGGTGCCGAGCACTGTCCTATATGGTGATACAGGCACGGTCTTAAGCTGCATTGATTAGGTGAAAGCCGCTTTGAACAGCTTCTAACCTTAAATACTCTTTTAATGGTATCAAGAGCATTCTTCACGTTATATGCGCTCATGTATGGTCCGAAATATTTTGACCCGTCGCGTATAACCTTCCGAGTAATATAAACACGCGGATACGGCTCACCGAGAGTAAGCTTTATATAAGGGTACTGTTTGTCGTCTTTAAGCAGTATATTGTATTTCGGCCGATATTTTTTTATGAGATTACATTCAAGGACAAGAGCCTCGACCTCCGTATCGGTCATTATATAATCAAAATCAGCAATATGCTCAACCATAGCAAGCGTTTTCGGCGTATGGTTCTTTGAGTGCATAAAATACTGGCTTACTCTGTTTTTCAGAAGCTTACTTTTGCCAACATATATAACTTCTCCCGAGGAGTCACGCATAATGTAAACGCCCGGAGACATCGGAAGATTTTTGAGCTTTTCTTTTATTTTATCCATATACGTTTACCTCAGACACGTTTACTTTAAAAAGAGCACGTCGTTTCACCAAAAGACAAACGACCTGCTCTTTTAATTTTAAATTGATATACAAATCATCAAGCAAAGTTCGATGATATTAAATCGGACAACTCCGCAACAGCCTCTTCCTCATCTGCGCCGTCGGCAACAATGGTAATATTCAGTCCCTTAGTGATACCGAGAGACAATACTCCCAATAGGCTTTTGGCGTTCACGCGTCGATTGTCGTTTTCAACCCATATATTGGATTTGTACTCATTTGCCTTCTGTATAAAAAAAGTTGCGGGTCTGGCATGTAGACCGACTTGATTCTGAACCACTACTTCTTTCATATACATTAAAAACCGCTCCCTTTTCTAAAACAATGGTATTGCATAATTATAACTGTAAATTACATCGCTAATAATATTATGATACTAAAAAAATTGAAATAAGTCAATAGTTTTTTTCCATTTTCGATAAAAAATTTGCGGTTTTTTAGGCAACATAAACAAAAATCATACAATTAAACAAAAACAGGTAATTTATTTCAAGTCTGCTTAGATGTTTTGCACAATAAAAATATTATTGCATTGCTGTGTAAGGGGCAAGCTCAACTCGAATAAAGTAGCCCTTATCATGTTGACATACGGGGCATTGATCGGGAACCTGCGTCCCCTCGAATATATAACCGCAGTTTAAGCACATCCATTTTGTGCTTGAATCGGATACATAAAGCTTGTTTGCCGACAACAGGCTTGCAAGGTTTCCGAATCTTTCTGCATGAGTATTCTCGATTTCCGCAATGTTTTTAAACGCAGCTGAAATTTGAGGAAAGCCCTCCTCCTCCGCTGTCTCCGCAAAGCTCTTATATACGGTTTCGTACTCCTCAAGCTCGTTGTGTTGTGCCGATTTTAGAAGCTTTTCAACGTTATCGTAGTTGTCTATGGGATATGTCCCGTTAATCTGAATATTTTCGCCGGAAAACTCCTTTAAAAAATCATAAAAAATCTTTGCATGAGCACGCTCCTGCTCAGCGGTGAACTTGAAAACCGCTTCAATAACAAATTCCTTGTTTTTCTTCGCACAGCTTGCCGCAAACGTATATCTGTTTCTCGCCTGACTCTCTCCCGCAAATGCTTTTAGTAAATTGATCTTGGTCATGCTCTTTGAAAAATCAGTAGCCATATCATATCTGCCTCCTATTTAATTTGATGGTATTATTGTCCGCAGATATGTATTATTTATTCAAAGAGCCCCAATTTAATCCTTGTGTATGTGATGCCCGTGTCCGCAGCAATCGCAGCCGCCTTCGTTGAGCTTTGACTTTTTAGACTTGCCGTTAATAACCACATCGTCTATCTTTATTTCACGAAATTCCTCGTCAAGACCTATGCATTTTCCGCAATTATCGCATATTTTAAAAGGATTTAGGTCACAGTAATCACAGTCGCCGCAGTCATCACATATTTTACGCTCGTCCAGTACACATTTTTTTACAGACATATCATTCAACTCCTTCTTCCTGCGTAATACGATAGGTTTCGTATATTGCCGGCTAATACAACGCAATCAAATTTAAAATCAATTATCGGACATCAATGCGTCCGCAGCCTTTAAAACCCCGATTTTTGCGGCATCATATATAATTCCGCCCTGCATATAGGCAATATACGGATCACAAATAGGCGCATCTGCCGAAAGCTCAATTGACGCCCCTTGAACGAATGCCCCCGCCGCCATTATTACCGGATCGCCATAGCCGGGCATATCCCACGGCTCCGGCGTTACAAAGCTGTCAATAGGCGAACCGCTCTGGATTGCACGGCAAAACTTTATAAGCTTATCAGGATCCTTAAACTTTATTGCCTGAATTATATCGCTTCTCTTTTCTGACGGAGAAGGGCAGACATCATAGCCCAAATCCGAGAATATTTGGGCGCACAGAACAGCCGTTTTTATGCTTTGAGCCACAACGTGCGGTGCCATGAAAAATCCTTGATACATATTTCGGTTAAACCCGAGACTTGCCCCCACATGACGTCCGAGCCCGGGAGCAGTCAGCCGATATGAGATTTTCTCGATTAAGTCAGTTCGCCCCGCTATGTAACCGCCGCTCAACGCAAGACTTCCGCCGGGATTCTTTATAAGTGAACCGACAATAATGTCTGCGCCGACTTCGGTCGGCTCTTTTGTTTCAACAAACTCTCCGTAGCAGTTATCTACCATGCATATCGTTTCAGGCGATACGGATTTTATTGTTTTGATTATCTCTCCGATTTTATTAACCGTAAGAGAGCTTCGCCAGTCATATCCGCGCGAACGCTGGATCAATGCGAGCTTTATATTTTTCTCCGAAAAAAGTGTTTTTATTTTATCAAAGTCAATTTCACCGCCGGGCAAAAGGTCAATCTGTTCGTAGTTTATGCCGAAATCCTTCAGTGATCCGCAGTCATTATCACCTCTGAGTCCGATCACCTCTTCCATTGTATCATACGGCTTACCCACAACGGACACCATCGTATCACCGGGACGCAGTACGCCGTAAAGGCAGCTTGCTATGGCCTGAGTACCGCTCACTATATTATGGCGCACCATGGCACTTTCAGCGCCGAATACATTGGCGAAAATTATGTCGAGAGTATCTCTCCCCATATCATCGTAGCCGTAACCGGATGTTTCTCCGAAATGCGCATAGGAAACTCTGTTGTTTTTAAATGCCGCAAGAACCTTCGCTTGATTGTATGCAGCAATACGCTCTGTTTCCTCAAACATAGGACGAATTGCATCCTCCGCAGCTCCCAAAAGCCGCAGTGCCTCATCGCTTATATTAAATTCGTTATTTAAAAGTTTGTTTATCATTTGTGCTATACCTCCGTATTTATAATATTATATATCAATTCGGCTGCCGAGTCAATATCTTTACTGCTGACAAGCTCCGCATAGCTGCCTAAATGCTTTGCGGGGATTGCTAACGGGTAAACCCAACCCCTGCATAAAAGACTTAGTCTTTCAATTATCGGACACTGACTTCCGATAAAAAATTGAAAAGCTTTATATGATTCCGCAAAATTTAACTGAGTATAATTATCCTCGAAAAATTTCTTATGATCACTTCTTAATACAAATCCCCCGTCTTTTAAAACGAGACCGCAGCCCTTTTCCGATTCAAACGAATCACCGGCCTTCGCTGCATAAACAGGGAGTATTATATCCGCATCAATACGATTTGCTATTGATATTACAGAATTTATATCAAAACTTACTGTAAAGTAAATATGATTTACAGAACTAAGTTTTTGACGCATAAGATTTTTGCATAAATATTCAGCAATACCCAAATTAATATTATTACTGTAAAGTAAATCATCTTTACATCTTATATACGTCGAAATGTTAAGTAAATCACCTTGCTTTACAGTGTTTTCATCCCACAATTCGACATAATATACCGATTTGTTTTCTTCACCTTTTCTTTCGCGAATAATTCCAACGGAAGTGCCGTTATAAAAAGCCTCCTTATCCTTCAGAATACCTGTGTCCATATAGCCGACAGCCTCAAGCTCTGCCTCTTTCTTGCTGATTTTTTTTACAATAAGCCTTTTTAAATCAAAGACAGGATACACAAGAATCTTTTTTCCCATCCCTTCTGAGCGGAAAATAATATTTGAAAGACAATCCTTTTCAATTTCAAATTTATTATTTTTTAACTCGAAAAATTTTTTGTATATATCCTCATAATTATAGTATTCCATTTTTTAACCCCTCCGTAAGTTTTAGCACTCCCTTTACTGCCGCACTTATACTTCTCTGTTTTATTATTTCAGACGGAGTATTTTTGTTTAGGCACGGTACGGCGGCAATAATCGCCGGAATATAAGGGCGTTCATTTATAAATATATCAGCATCTGTTATGCAATCGGCAGCTTCAATTTTGCATTTTATCCCACAACACTCTGCTGCCGAAATAAGTTTTTTTGCATATTCACTGCATCTTGGGTCAGTCGAAATGTTTGGCATCAAAACCATTATATCGTATTCAAACAACTCCTTTTCGCGAACCTCAACACAGTCGAATACAATAGCCAAATCTGCATCTTTAATCGAATGCAATGCGGTTTTCATCCCTCTTGATGAAACATTTTTTTGGGTTGTAAATATAGCAGTTATGTTTATGTTCTTGGTATCAATATTTTTCAGTATATCAAGCAGAATTTCACATCCGCTTCTGTCACTCAATGCCTTATTTGATATATAATCGTATCCTAAACGGTAGAAATCATTGTCAAAGCTGCAATAATCTCCGGGTTTGACACGTGATATTGCATCTGCGTATGATGCCGCTCCTATATCAATAAATAGGTCCTCGATCTTTACCGGGGTATTTCTATCCTCCTTGCTCAGCAAATGAACAGCCTTTGCCGAAATTATTCCGGGAACTCCTTCGACCGATACACGCTTTGAAAGCAGCGATGCTGCCGGTATTTCTCCTATTGTATCGAATTTCAGGTAGCCGTCATCCGTCACGGCAGTTATTATAAAGCCCGCCTCGTCCATATGAGCTGACAAAACAACGGTCGATGCATTTTCGACTTTTTCGGAGCAGACAAATAAATTGCCCATGCCATCTTCCGTAATATCAAATCCAACGCCGTCGAGCATTTCTTTTATATACTCACTTACCTTGCACTCTGCCCCGGAGACGCCGTTTATTTCAGATAATATATCAATCAATTACAGTTCCCTCCCTTATAACTGCGGATATCAAATCCGAAACCGCTTTAATATCACTTAATTCGGCTACCTCGACATTTGTGTGCATATATTTTAACGGAATTGAAATCAGCATTGACGGTATTCCCATGCCGGATGTTTGTATTGCCCATGCGGTTGTACCGCTGTGGGATGAAGCAACCTCTATCGTGTTTGTTATGTTATTTTTGTCCGCGACAGTAAGCAAACGCTTTGTCATTTGATAGTGAAGATTCGGTCCTCGGCAGATAACCGCTCCGCAGCCTAAAGGAAATACATTCGTCATATCTTTTGTGTCCGCCGTTTTTCCGTGAGTCACATCAACAATAATTGCTGCATCGGCGGCAAGGCTTTTGCTTCCCGTATAGCCTCCGTGAAGCCCAAGCTCCTCCTCCGTCGAAAATAAGACGGTTAAATTATATGCAGGCTTAGTGCGGTCAAGTGTTTCGAGCGCGCATATAACAGCCGCAATCCCGGCTCGGTTATCAAGAGCACCGCTTGATATTTCACCGCCGCACAAAGGCTTAAATTCTGATTTTAAAACCGCCCTGTCTCCAACGTATAGCACACCGTCAAGCTCAGCCTTGGAGTTACCCGTAAATATATACATCTTATCAATCTCGGAACTGTCGCTGTTTTCTTCTTGCATAATAACTCCCGTCAAATGACTTTCGTTGTCAAAAATAACCCGTGAGTACGGAAGAATTCTTGTGTCAATTCCGCCGAGAGCAGTAAATTTAATACGTCCCTCGTCAGTAATGTGCGTTACCATAAGTCCTACCCTGTCCATATGCGCTTCGATCAAAAGCGTTTTGGCATCTTTATATTCGGAAGAAATTTTGCCGATAAAATTTCCGTTTGAATCAATTTCGGTACTGTCGAATAAAATACCGAATTCATGTATGAGGCAATCGCATACACTGCCTTCATCAGAGCTTATTCCAAACAAAGAGGTCAGCCTTTCGACCACTTGCATAATTCTTTTTGTGTCTTTATCTGTCATGCTATTTTCCGCCATGCTTATATTCTCCATATCTTCACCTTTATTCAGCAGAAGTCTTTTCCTTAAGTATACCACATACACCTCTAAAATACAATACTTTGCGTGACGTTTCCAAAACATTTTACATCCTCGTTGTCGAAAGCCGGTTCTAATAAATTATGGGAAATACGCCTTGACAATGAAAAACAAATGCTGTATACTGATATTTGAAATAATATTGCTGTTTACGCAGTTAAAAGGAGCGAGTAAAATGGATAAAAGAATATATATGTCGGTACCGGGAGAAAAGCCTCTTGATAATATTGTCTCAAACGGAGGCTTTTGCTCAATTTTCAGAAAGATAGGATGTATAGGAGACAGTCTTTCTTCAGGAGAGCTGGAGTCCCTTGAGCTTGGCAAGCGCGGATATCATGATTATTTTGAGTACTCGTGGGGTCAGTTTATAGCGAGAGACGCCGGCTGCGAGGTATATAACTTTTCGCGTGGCGGAATGTCCGCAAGAGAATATATGGAGGAATTTGCAGAAGCACAGGGTTTTTGGTCAAGAGAAAAAGCGTGTCAGGCATATATAATTGCTCTCGGAGTAAACGATGTATCGGGGATACTCGGTAATTCATATGAGCTCGGATGTGCAGATGATATTAATCCTGCCGATTATACCCGGAATAAGCCGAATTTTGCCGGCTGGTACGGTGGAATTATCAGTAAATATAAAGAAATAGAACCTCATGCAAAGTTTTTTCTTATGACGATGCCCAAAAGTCATACTGATGACGCAAAAAGAGCCGAGTTATACGATCTTCACGCAAAGCTTATAAGTGATATCGCCGAAAAATTTTCAAACTGCTATGTTCTGGATTTCAGAAAATATGCGCCTGATTACGACCAAGAATTTTATGACAGATATTTTGTCGGCGGTCATATGAATGTTGCCGGCTATCGACTTACGGCACTGATGGTCGAATCGTACATAGACTATATAATAAGAAATGAGTATAAAGCCTTCAGACAAAGCGGATTTATCGGAAAGCCGTTTTATTACGGAGAATAGCTAATATTCAGTTGTAACGGAGGTTACTTCAATGACTGTTGCTGTATGCATAGATGACAATGGCGGAATGCTTTTCAATAATCGACGTGTAAGTCGGGATGAGGCTGTGCTGAGAGATTTGGCAAAGAATGCAGGCGATAAAGCTATACGCATAAACGAATTTTCGGTGCAGCTTTTCAAACAGGCAAGTATAAATTACTCGGAAAGTAAATATTTCTTGGAAACGGCGGGCAAAGACGATATTTGCTTCGCAGAAAATGTGGGGTTGTCGCAGGATATTAATAAAATCGATAGGCTGATTGTCTATTGCTGGAATCGACGTTATCCGTCAGATTTTAAATTTGATGCGGATTTATCTATGTTTTCCCTTACCGAATCCTATGAATTGACCGGAAAATCCCATGATAAAATAACGGTAAATGTATATGAGAAGATCAATGCAAAATAATTTTGGAGGAAGAAAAATGTTTTTAAAATTTTTGAGCATGACTCTTGCCGTCTACATGATGATTGCGGTACCGGGATGTAATTTTTCAACTCCGTCAGATAACGGTACGGAAGCGTATTCTGTTGTAAATAACAATAATCCTGTATTCCCGGCAGAGGATTTCAAAAGCGAAGCTTTTGAAAGATATAGTGAGCTTGACGAACTCGGACGGTGCGGTCCTGCATATGCCTGTATCGGAACGGAAATTATGCCAACGGAAAAACGCGGTAATATCGGAAGTATTAAGCCCACAGGCTGGCATTCGGTAAAATACGATTTTGTTGACGGAAAATATCTTTATAACCGATGCCATTTGATCGGCTATCAGCTTAGCGCGGAAAACGCAAACAAGCTTAACCTGATAACGGGTACTCGGTATATGAATACAGAAGGAATGCTGCCATTTGAAAATATGGTTGCCGATTATGTAAAAGAGACTGAAAATCATGTTCTGTACAGGGTTACGCCAAGATTTGAAGGTTCTGAGCTTGTCGCACGCGGTGTACAGATGGAGGCGATTTCGGTCGAGGATCACGGTGAGGGGATATGCTTCAACGTTTTTGTATATAATGTTCAGCCCGGCGTGTGCATAGACTACACAACGGGAGAAAGCTATGCGGAATAATTTAGCCTTAAATAATCGAGCAGGAGGCTAACCATTAATTGATTAGCCTCCTGCTCACACGCCGCTGTGAGTACCGTTCGGTACACAGCTGTTCAATCATATTAAGTGCAAGGTCTTGTATGTCACGGATATGTCATAATGTCCATGGCGTGCAAGACTTTCGTTTGTTATTTTGCACTTTATTTGTAAGCAGAGAATACAAAATATATGGATGAAAAAGACATACTGATAAATGGCGTCCGAAAATGGACGCCATTTATTATAGAATTAAATTTATTCAACAGTAACAGACTTTGCGAGATTTCTCGGCTTATCGATATCAAGTCCCTTAAGCGATGCAATGTAATACGCAAAAAGCTGCAAAGGCACGACGGTTTCGGAAGGGATGGCAAGCTCTCCGCATTTAGGAATATAGATTACATGATCCGCCTCTTTTTCGATTTCGGTATGACCCTCTTCCGCTATCGCTATGACAACAGCTCCCCTTGCCTTTACCTCTTTAATATTGCTCAGCATCTTTTCGAAAAGCTTTTTTACAGTACATAAAGCAACAACAACCGTACCGTCTTCTATAAGCGCAATGGTTCCGTGCTTCAGTTCTCCTGCAGCGTACGCTTCGGAGTGTATATATGAAATTTCCTTAAGCTTAAGCGAACCTTCAAGAGCTACTGCATAGTCTAACGTTCGACCGAGGAAAAATACGCTTTTTGCGTTATAATACTGCGATGCGGCGTATTGAATTTCACCTTTATTATCAAGAATCTTGGCAATATTATCCGGAAGAGCCTCCAGCGTTTCTATATGCATACGAAACTGTTCATCATCAAGCTGTTCAAGCTCCTGAGCTATATACAGCGATAAAAGATATATTGCGGTAAGCTGTGTACTGTAGGCTTTTGTGGTAGCAACAGAGATTTCGGGGCCGGCCCATGTATAAAGCACATCATCCGCCTCACGAGCAATTGCGCTTCCGACAACATTTACAATAGCGAATGTACGCGAGCCGAGTCGTTTTGCTTCACGCATAGCTGCGATAGTATCGGCCGTCTCTCCGGACTGGCTTATTACAACAGTCAGTGTCTTGTCGTCAACAACAGGATTCATATATCTGAATTCCGACGCAACGGCAACCTCCACCGGTATGCGGTTAATTCCCTCGATGATATACTTTCCGACAACGCCCACATGATATGCGCTGCCGCAAGCAACAATATAAATTTTATTTATACCCTTAATATAGTCAGCAGTAAGTGAAATATCGTCAAGAACAATTTTCCCATTGCGTATACGGGGCTGTATTGTATCGCGAATTACATTGGGCTGTTCCATAATTTCTTTGAACATAAAATGCTCGTATCCGCCCTTTTCTGCCGCAGAAATATCCCAGTCTACATGGAATGGATTTTTTTCAATTATCTCTCCATCAAGATTGTATACATCTACCTTATCTGCCGAAAGCATAACTATTTCGTTGTTTTCAAGGAAATAAACATCTCTTGTATGGCTGAGTATTGCCGGTATATCCGAAGCAATAAAGTTTTCTCCCTCACCGATTCCGACGATCAGGGGGCTCTCCTTGCGAACGGCAACAAACGTATCAGGCATATCCGCACAAAGTATTCCGAGAGCATATGAGCCTTCGAGTCTTTCCGTTACCTTTGCGACGGTTTCGATTATGTTGCCGTTGTAATAGTATTCAACCATATGAGCAATAACCTCGGTGTCAGTTTCGGAAATAAACTCAAAACCCTTTTCGGTTAGACGCTGCCGAAGCTTTATATAATTTTCTATGATACCGTTGTGAACAACCGCAAAGCGTCCCGAACGACTGAGATGCGGATGAGAATTTGTATCCGACGGCTCACCGTGGGTTGCCCAGCGAGTATGTCCTATTCCCATAACACCGCTGATCGGGTTGCCCGCTTCAAGCTTCTCTCTAAGCACTGCGAGACGTCCCTTGGATTTTCTTATACTAATCTCTCCGTTTTGCATAACAGCGATTCCGGCAGAGTCATAACCTCTGTATTCCAGCTTAGAAAGTCCGTCAAGCAGTATGGGAACAGCTTGCTTTTTACCTACATATCCAACTATACCACACATAAATATACCTCCTTCGTGACTGAGACAGTCATAATCATACTCTGTCTCCGTGTCCTGTGTGATACCAACCCCGATTTTTTCCGAATAATGCAAAGAATCCAATCGGAAGCCAGCTTACCATATAAAGTATAAACCCAAAAAGATTGAGCATAATTTTTTTATCTGTTTTTTTATCTTTTATAAGCGCCGCCATAATAACTATTATATTTGCAATAAGATAAAAATATCCCGTTGACTTGCCGACGGCAGTCTGCCATATTGTTCCGATACCGAACAATATCGAAAAAAGTGTTATATTATAGGACAAAAACGAAAAAACTTCGTACCAAAGTCCCATAAAAGCGTTAAATTTGAGTTTGCCGAGCAGCCTCAGACCATATTTGCCCTGAACGTCACTTGCACCCTTTGACCATCTTATCCTCTGCCCAACCGAGTCGGAAAACGTAACGGGCTTTTCGTCATAAACAACCGCAGTTTCGCAGTAAGCAATCTTTATGTCGGATTCGGCGAGCATACATGTGTACTCCCTGTCCTCTGCCATTGTGATTGTTTTCCACGGTATTTCCTTCAAAAGGGAGCGCTCCAGCGCAAATCCGGTTCCGTCAAGCCGACAGCCGAGGGATAAGCGATCTCTTCCCGTTTGCATGGTGCAATTTGTTATCCAGTACCATACCGAGTGGGCGTTTGCCACCCATGATATGTTCGAATTACTTGAATCCACATATCCCTGTACTGCACGATGTCCCATAGAAAGCTTATCTGACATCTCGGAAAAGAAGTGTTTTCCGACTATGTTATCCGCATCGAACACAGCCACATATTCATAATCAAAATCGCTGTTTTCAATAAATTCAAATAAGTCGCCGAGGGCATCACCCTTACAGGTCGACGTATTCCTGCTCAAAACATGCGCACCGCATTTCTCGCCAAAGAGAGCGGTTCTGTCACTGCATTCGTCCGCTGCAATAAAAATCTCGATGCAGTCTTGGGGATAGTCGCATGTGCGTATACTCTTTATCAACCGACTTATGACCTTTTCCTCGTTGTGAGCGGGTATAGCAACGGCGAATTTGTAATTTCGGTGTTCCGGTATCGGAAAATTCACGGTTATAAGTGAAAAAATCGCTGTTGCGAGATAATACATCCCGAATAGAATCGAAGCAGTTAAAAAAATATCAACAGCTGCAAACGTAATGTATGTTTCCACCTACTCACCCCTGTCCGATTTTTATACGATTATGCAAACCCATATTATTATAATACAAATCGCACCTCTTTGCAACCCCAAAAGATTACATTAATATGACAAATATATAAATATTTTTGTCGGCAAATTTGTATGCTTGGATATTTATTCCACATCAAAAGGAAAATAAGCGAAAATTTTCGTGGATTCTCTGTATTCGCTTATAATCTGAATATAATCAATATGCACTTGGTGTCATTTAACTGAAAATCTAAATTTTTTAAAAAAATACTTGCGGATTTAATCTCACTGTGTTATTATAATAATAATCGGAATTTTATTCGAAAATATAACCCGAGTACAGATTTACTCACGCCTCCTATGCGTGCGTTTCTGCGATTTAATTATTTTCGGATTTTCGAGAATTAAAATTATTATTTATTACAAAAATAAGTGAGGTGGGCAGAGTGGATAGCTGTGATAATTGCGGGCGAAGCAGACATTGTACCGGTACATTACGGACGGTATGCCGCATGTTCTTTTCTGCGGCAGTTTGCTTTGCGCCTTTGCTTACAATATAAGGCTTAATATATTGGCTATAATGCTTAATATATCGGCACTCTTTGCCGTGCAATATGCTTATCTTGTAGGTTCTGACTTGTAAGGCTCATTTTGCCATCCGTGATACGGAATGTATCTGATTTTCCTAAAATTACCGACAGATGTGTAAAACCGAATATTTGTATAAGAGGGCGTTAAATATGCCGGCTTATATTTTGTGCTGCAAAACAGCTATTGCCGATAAGAAATTTTGGCAGACAAATACTTAGATTTCGGTAGACAATTTCTTAAATACGGAACAGAAAGGATGGTTTGATGTATGAACAACGATAACACCAACGAAACCAACATAAACGACGATATGGAGGAAAACGGAAATAAAGTAGAAGTTATTCCTCCAAAATACGAAGAATCGGAAAACACGGCGGATATGATTGAGCAGGACCGCGATGACGATGACGGCGACCACAGCTTTGAGACCGCTCCGAAGCCCGATTATACAACAGAAATCATAAATATAATACGGAGCAATGCGTCGCCCAAATATATGCGCGACAGGCTCAGCGATTACCACGAAAACGATATTGCTGAGGTCTTGTCGATTTTAACACCCCTTGAAAGAACAAGGCTGTATCGTGTTTTGGACATCGAGGCTCTGTCGGAGGTGTTTGAATATACCGAGGAAGAGGACGCAGGAAAGTATCTCGAGGAAATGGATTTAAAGCGTGCCGCCGCCGTATTTAACCATATGGAGGCAGACACTGCCGTTGATATCCTGCGCGAAATAGACCGCGACAAGAGGGTTATCATAATCGACCTCATGGATATAGACGCACGTCAGGACGTTGCCCTTATCGCATCCTTTGATGACGATGAGATCGGAAGTAAGATGACAACAAATTATATCTCTATTCGCGAAAATCTCAGCATCAAGGAAGCCATGTCCGAGCTCGTCGAGCAAGCGGCAAAGAACGATAATATTTCAATGATTTTCGTCACCGATGAATACGATACCTTTTACGGTGCAATAAACCTGAAGGATCTTATTATTGCCCGGAGAGACGACTCCCTCGATGATTTGATTATTACCTCGTTTCCGTATGTCTACGGTCACGAAAATATTGACGATTGTATAGAACGCCTCAAGGATTACTCGGAGGATTCCATTCCTGTTCTGGACAACAGTAATCGTTTGCTCGGTGTAATTACATCGCAGAATATCATAGAAGTTGTGGATGATGAAATGGGTGAGGACTATGCGAAGCTGGCAGGTCTTACTATGGAGGAGGATTTGTACGAACCGCTTAAGGACAGCCTGAAAAAGCGTATGCCGTGGCTGTTTGTCCTGCTCGGATTGGGGCTTGCCGTTTCGTCTGTTGTAAGTCTGTTTGAAACGGTAATATCTCAGCTTACGCTTATTATGGCGTTTCAGTCGCTGATACTCGGCATGGCCGGAAATGTCGGAACCCAGTCTCTTGCCGTCACCATACGCGTATTAACAAACGAATCATTGACCCTTAAAAATAAGATAAGTCTGGTTTTCAAGGAAATGAGAGTCGGAATGTGCAATGGATTTCTTTTGGGTGCTATTTCATTCGCATTGATAGGCCTGTACATTTTCCTGTTTAAGGATAAGCCTCTCTTTTACGCTTATTCGGTTTCCGGCTGCGTGGGAATTTCGCTCATGGTTGCAATGCTGATCTCCAGTGCTGTCGGAACGCTTATTCCTCTGTTTTTTAAGAAAATCAACGTAGACCCCGCTGTGGCTTCCGGTCCGCTTATCTCTACAACAAGCGACCTTGTCGCCGTTATAACCTACTACGGAATGAGTTGGTTCTTGCTCCTTAACGTAATGCATCTTGCATAAATAATAAAAGCCCCGCACTGCGGAGCTTTTATTATTTATACTCAGATTTTATTTGTATTCATTTCCCATAAGTATGATTCTTCCTGTTATCTCCGCCATTTCGTTCGGCGTCTCCTTCATTCCGTCTTCGAGCCATGTACCGCATATTCCGATACATCCGTACACAATATAATTACATAGGTATTTATACTCGCTGATGTTTTTTGTATTAAGCCGTGATTGAATATCGGCAAAGCACTTTTCTCGTATAACCTCTTTAAGCTTGTCCACAAAACCCGCATCTCCGTTCTTCCCTATAAGAACATGTACAAGTTTGGCGTTTTCTGCCAAGAGATTATACAGCTCCACCAAAAGCGGAAAAATCTCATTCGGATTCTTCGTACCGCTATGCTTTTCGACTATCTCGTCAAACTGCTCAAACATTTCACTCCGCAAGGTATCAACCATATCGTATACATCCCGATAATGCAGATAAAACGTTCCCCGGTTAATATCGGCAAGCTCCGAAATTTCTCGCACACTTATACTGTTCAGCGGCTTTTCGAGCATAAGCTCCGCCAAGGCTTCAGTCATGGCTTTTTTTGTCTTTCGGACACGCCGATCCTCTTTTTGAGACATTTTTATACCTCCTAATTAACAATAATTACTCATATGTTGATTAATAGACATAATTTAATTTATCTGATTATTGTATTCTGATGCACAAGTTGATATAATTAATTATAATCGTTTAATCAACATTTGTCAATTAAAATTTAAGGAGGGGTATTATGAGTCGTTCCGACAGCAAGTCAAGCCCAATCGAAAAAGCTGCCGCATTCATAGTGGACAGGCGCAAAGCTTTTTATTTAATATATATTATACTTATTATCTTCAGCTTATTTTCTTCGACCTGGGTATCGGTTGATAATAATATTACCGACTACCTGGCAGACGAAACCGAAACGCGCAGAGGACTAACCCTCATGGAGGATGAGTTTATAACCTACGCTACCGCAGAGGTGATGATCGATAACATCTCGTACAATGAAGCGGAAAAGCTCAAAGCAGAGCTTGAAAAAATCAACGGAGTAAAAGAAATAGCATTTGATAATACATCAAAGCATTATGTTGATGCCTCTGCACTATTTTCCGTTACGTTTACAGGAACTGCCGATGATGAGATAAGCGCATGTGCCTTAAGCGATATAGAAGCACAAACCGCTGACTATGACACATATATTTCAGCGGAGCTCGGAAATTCAAATGCGGACAGAATAGCGCGGGAAATGAACATCGTAATGCTTATTGCCTGTGTAATTATCCTTACGGTTCTTCTTCTATCCTCGCGTACATATATGGAAATTCCGGTTATGATACTGACCTTCGGTGCGGCAGCGCTTTTGAACAAGGGTACAAACTATATGTTTGGTACAATCTCGTTTATTTCAAATTCAATAGCCGTGGTCCTCCAGCTTGCCTTGGCAATAGACTATGCGATCATACTTTGCCACCGATATACCGAAGAGCGTCAAACCAAGGAGGCGAGAGAAGCGGTGATTGCCGCACTTGCCAAAGCAATTCCAGAGATTTCCGGCAGCTGCCTGACTACGCTTTCCGGGCTTGCGGCAATGGGGTTTATGCAGTTTAAGATCGGAATGGATATGAGCGTTGTACTGATAAAAGCCATTGTAATAAGCATTTTAACCGTTTTCACGCTTATGCCGGGGCTTCTTATGTCATTTTCAAGCCTGATAGATAAAACTCATCACAGAAATTTTATCCCGAAAATTGACATATGGAACAATATGGTAGTGAAGCTTAGATTCATCACACCGTGGATATTCGGAATCTTAGTTATCTTCGGCTTCTTCCTATCCGGAAGGTGTCCGTATGCGTACAGCTATACAAATCTTACAACAATCACCAAAAACGAATCCCAGATCGCTAAGGAGAAAATAAACGATACCTTCAGCACACAAAACATTCTTGCCGTTATGGTTCCATCCGGCGACTATCAAAGCGAACAGGAGCTTAAAAGAGAGCTTGAGGCATACCCCGAGGTTGACACTGTAACAGGGCTTGCTTCTGTCGAAGCCATAGACGGTTATTCCGTCGGTGATAAGCTGTCCCCACGCGAATTTTCGGAGCTTACGGATATTGATATTGAGCTTGTAAGACTGATATATTCTGCCTATGCCGCCGATAACAAAAGCTACGGTAAAATAGTGGGCGGCATTGACGATTATCGGATCGCTCTTCTCGACCTGTTTGACTTTATCTACAGCGTGACCGAGGATGGCTATGTTACGCTTACCTCCGAGCAGCAGGACAATCTTGACGAGCTCCACGAGCAGATCACAGACGGAAAGCATCAGCTGGAGAGCGATAAGCATACACGTCTTGTGCTTAACCTAAATATACCGGAAGAAAGTGAAGAAACCTTTGCGTTTCTGAATGTTGTACGTGATACAGCAAAGAAGTATTACGGCGATGATGTTCTTCTTGCCGGAAATTCCACAAGCGACTACGACTTATCGGCGACATTTGGAAGGGATAATCTTATAATAAGCATTTTATCCATACTTTTTGTACTTATTGTGCTGTTTTTTACGTTCCGGTCGGCAGGCATACCTTTTATTTTAATACTTGTGATTCAGGGCAGTATATGGATAAACTTTTCGTTCCCGACACTGCAAAGTGAGCCGTTGTTTTTCATGAGCTATCTTGTGGTAAGCTCCATACAGATGGGTGCGAATATAGACTACGCCATTGTAATCACAAACCGATATACGGAGCTTAGGCGGAAAATGAATAAGTATGAGGCGATAAAAAAATCTCTCAGCCTTGCTTTTCCGACAATATTCACATCGGGCTCAATACTTGCATCGGCAGGGTTTGCCATCGGGCTTTTGTCATCGGATGCAGCAATATCTTCAATCGGAATTTGTCTCGGCAGGGGAACTCTCATATCCATAGTGCTTGTTATGGGAATTTTGCCGCAGCTTTTGGTTCTCTGTGACTTTATTATAGAGAAGACATCCTTTAACCTTAAGGACATACGTGAAGAGCTTCACGAGCATATCATGACAGGAGGCGAAACAAATAATGAGGAGATCTAAAATGCGTATATTACATTCGTCATTATCCGGAATAATTGCTGTCGTTTTGCTTATATCCTCTATTCCTCAGGTATTTGCAGACGAAAGTACGCTGACAATAACCTCTCTTAACGATTTTATTGCATTTTCAAAACTATGTACGCTTGATACCGCATCACGCGGAAAAACGGTAAGCTTGGAATGTGATATTGACTTCAGCGGTACGGATTTTTCGCCGATTCCTACCTTTGGAGGCCGCTTTATAGGCAACGGCTATACCATATCCGGA
The DNA here is from genome assembly GCA_902766745.1 of uncultured Ruminococcus sp. GTDB lineage: Bacteria > Bacillota > Clostridia > Monoglobales > Monoglobaceae > UMGS1820. The sequence continues at coordinate 13,991 of CACXES010000041.1, read as the reverse complement.
ATAAAGCTTGAACGTGACGGCTCTCGAATCGGCTTATTTCGTTGCGTTCAGAACGGAGCGGTAATTTCATCGCTGAATGTCAAGGGTGATATTACTCCCGGCGGCACAAAAAGTCATGTCGGCGGCATTGCCGGCGAAAACAGCGGAACTATAGAAAATTGTACCTTTGAGGGAAATATCAAGGGTGAAAATCTTGTCGGAGGAATAGTCGGACTTAACTGCGAAAACGGCAGAATTATTTCATCAAGCAGCTTTGGCAGTATTATCGGCGAAAACTCAACCGGTGGTATAGTCGGAAAAAACGAAGGATTTCTGCAGGATTGTGCAAACAATGCGGATGTAAATACAAGCTATGAGGAAAAGAAAAAAGATCTGTCCGAAATGGATATAGAGGCTGACGCTCCTTTGGAAAACTACAAAACCGAAAAGGAGGAAAACGAAGAGGAAAGTATATTGGGTCATACCGATACCGGCGGTATCACAGGCTATAACTCCGGTATTATCCAGGGCTGTATAAACAACGCCTCTGTAGGTTACCGGCATGTCGGGTATAATGTTGGCGGAATATCCGGCAGACAGTCGGGCTATATTTTGGGCTGCGTCAACAAAGGCTTTGTTCAAGGCAGAAAGGATGTCGGCGGAATCAGCGGTCAAGCAGAGCCTTATCTTCTGCTTCAAACCTCCGAAAATTCCATGCAGAACATTCAGAGCGAACTGGATAAGCTTCATACAACGGTTGACCGCCTTGTCGGTGATACAGATAACCTCGGTGACGAGTTCCGAAAGGATTTTGACAGCATTATAGCTCAGGCAGAAAACGCCAAAAGCAGTGCAAAATCGCTGACCGATCGCAGCACTGACTTTGCAGATGACAACCTGAGTCAGATAAACGCTCAGGCAGCCGTACTTTCAAACACACTCGATAAGCTTACCCCGGCATTTGAAGCCTTGGAGGATGCAGGCGGCGGTACAGCGGACGCCATAGGCGAGATAGGTGATGCCCTCGATAAGATTAATGTTTATACACCTGATTTGACCGACGAAATAGATCAAATCTGTGATGCACTGAACACCATGTCCCGTGCCGAGAGCAGTGTTACCCGTGCGGCCTCAAGGGCGAGGTGGGCTATTGATGATTTAAGCAGCGCAATAAGCTTCAACGATGTAACTGCCGTGAGAAGGGCTGCTGAAGATCTTGCAAAAGCCCTGTCCGATATTGTGAAGTCACGCGAGGATATTCAAAAATCGGTCAATGCTGTTTTAGAAATAATAAAGTCAAAGCCGGACAGCTTTGCAGCCTTATATATTGATGTAAAAGTAATATTATCTGAGCTTGAAAATATCTCTAAAAATATCGGTGATACGGTTGACGCCTTGAAAACTGTCCATGATTCCTTGAGCGCAATGGCGAAAAATCTTGATATCAGCCTTGCTTCGTTCCGTTCGGCGGCAAGCAATATGGACACAGCATTGACCTCACTCGAAAACGCAATGGGATACATAACAAAAGGGATGACCCAAATCAGCTCCGCACTGCGATCTGCCTCGGATAAGCTCGGAGAATACACTGATGACGTGAGCAATCAATTAAATGACGCAAAGAATGATTTATCGGAGACGGCTGATAATCTTGCCTACTCCGTGGACGATATATGCTCTGCAATAGATACAATAAAACAGATTATATTCGATTTATCGAACGAGGAGGTCTTGAGCTTTGTAAAGCTCGGTGACGACTTTAAGCAGGACAGCGAAAACCTTTTTGATGCGCTTACCGGTATTTCATCTAGCATACGAAACCTTAAAACCACGCTGTCAAACAGCGGCGACAACTTAAGCACTGATATTACAAAAATCAGCAGAGCCTTTAATTCTGTAATGAATATGCTGACCGGAGCGGCTGAGGATTTAACCGGCAATGACTTAACGGATATATTTGTTGACGTATCGGAGGAAAATATTGAAAATACCAAGCAGGGAAAAATTGACGGCTGTCAGAACCTCGGAAATGTAGAGGCCGACCGCAACACCGGCGGAATTGTCGGCAGTATGGCGATAGAATATTCCAAGGATCCCGAGGATGAAGCGGAAAAGCCTGACGGTCTGAACTTTACCTATCTTACGAAGGCTATTCTTCAGGACTGCATCAATGATGGCTCGATAAAGGGCAAAAAGGATTGCGCCGGCGGAATTGTCGGCTTATCGGAGCTCGGAACGGTCTACGAATGTGAAAATTACGGTTCGGCGGAGAGCACAAACGGAAACTATGTCGGAGGAATTGCCGGAAAAAGTGAAGCTTCGATACGAAAGAGTTATTCCAAATGCAGCGTTGCGGGCAAAAGATACGCAGGCGGCATTGCAGGTAAGGCGAACGATATAAGCACTTCGTACTCCATTTCCGTCGTGAGCGGAAACGAATATACCGGCGCCGTCTGCGGCGATGCGGAAAATACGTCTAAGCTCCGCGGAAATCGATTTGTAGACAACGGCCTCGGAGCGGCGGACGGCATCAGCTACAGCGGCTGTGCGGAGCCTATAGAATTCGAGGAGCTTGTAAATATGCCGAACATTCCGAGCAGGTTTGTAAGCTTTACCGTTACGTTTATAGCTGACGGAGCTGTTATCGGTTCTCAGTCCATGGAGTACGGCGAAGGTGTCGAGCGCATAAAATATCCTGACATCCCCGAAAAGGAGGGTATGTTCGGTGTATGGCCGCCCTTAGGTTCGAATATAATAACCGAAAACCTTGAAATAACCTGTGAATACAAGCCCTATATCACGATTCTCTCCTCCGAGGAGAAAAACGAAAACGGAAAGCTTTCGATTGCCCTTGCAGAAGGACACTTTACGGACAGCGCAAAGCTTCATGCCTGCATCAGTTCTACTCTACCGCCGGCAGATGCCCGCGGGAATATTAAAACATACGATGTTAAGCTGGAGCATACGAATATACAAAGCGGCGATGAAGTAAATATACGAATGATAAACGAAAACCGCGACAAGGTCAAGGCATGGATTTGCAAAGAAGGAATCTGGGAAAAGACCGATATCGAAACCAGAGGCAAATATGTTATAATAAAAACCAAAGGTACACAGAACACAGTTTGTCTTCAATACACAAAGTCAAATTTCGGGATTGTGCTGATTATTTTTATCACAATTGCGGCGATATTGATTCTTTTCATTGTTATTAAGAAGAAAAAATCTAAAAAAGCGGTTGACAAAACAGAGACATAACGATAAAATATACAAGGACACATAAGGCGCATCCGAATGTAAATTTTACGGATGCGCCGATACTTTTGGAAATTTTATATAAGTTATACAGAAAGGATTGGCACAATGAGTACACTTACATTATCCGAAGCGGCTGAGCTGAAAAAAACAGTCAAAAGCCGATTTAATACCGAGGTTCATTTCCATTACTGCTGCGGAGGACAGTCTTTTTCGTTAAATGAGGCAGACGCCTGTGCGGCGGAATTTATCAAGAATTATCTCTCCGAAAAAGGGCTTTGCGCAGTCTTTTCCGATAACGGACTTCACTTTACCGTAACGGAGGAGTATACAAATGCTTAATCAATTTTCACGAACTGAGCTTTTATTCGGACGCGAGGCAATGGAAAAGCTTGCCTCCTCCCGTGTTGCCGTTTTCGGGATAGGCGGAGTCGGCGGATATACGGTTGAGGCGTTGGTGCGCTCGGGAATCGGAGCCATCGACTTAATTGATGATGATAAGGTTTGCCTTACCAATATAAATCGACAGCTTTACGCAACAAGGAAAACGGTTGGCAAATACAAGGTTGACGTTGCCGCAGAGAGGATAGCTGAGATCAATCCCGACACAAAGGTCTGCACATACAAAACCTTTTATACTCCTGAAACAGCAGAACATTTTAATTTTCAAGACTACGATTATGTCGTTGACGCAATAGACACCGTAACCGGTAAAATAGAGCTTGTTATGAACGCAAATGCCACAGGCACACCTATTATAAGCTCCATGGGTGCAGGAAACAAAATCGACCCTACCGCCTTTGAGGTTTCGGATATATACAAGACCTCCGTGTGCCCTCTTGCCAAGGTTATGCGCTATGAGCTTAAACGCAGAGGGGTAAAACGGCTTAAGGTTGTGTATTCAAAAGAAAAGCCGATAACACCCATCGATGACATGGAAATTAGCTGCCGCACCAATTGCATCTGCCCTCCCGGAACAGCGAGAAAATGCACTCAGCGACGACAGGTACCGGGCAGCAATGCCTTTGTTCCCTCTGTGGTCGGCTTGATTATTGCAGGTGAGGTTATAAAGGATTTGACCGGGAAAATCAATGCAAAATAAACACCTTTAGATCGGCACATAAAATAATAACAGATTATTTTATATCGGAGCAATGCAAAGTGATGCTTGCAATACGCCGCCTAAGCAGCGAGGGTTCATCTGCACTTAGGTTATAATAAACAGAATCGCACACCTCCGGGTGAAATTCTTGCATATGCGAAATTCTGATATAGGTGAAATCATGATATATGTGAAATATTTCTATATAAGTGAAATATTGATATATAGGTGAAATATTGCTATAAATGTTGAAATTGATATATTTACATGAGTCATAAGATATGCTACTATAATAAAAGTTTATTGATTACGAGAGAGAGGTTTAAACCATGATTTTCTATGATGAAAAAAAACGAATATTCCATCTCCAAACTCCGGACACATCATATGTGTTCGGTATGTATGGCGATTATATTGTTGAACACTTATATTTTGGGCCTCGCCTGTCTGATATTGACGGGATAGAGCCGTTCAAAGAAAACGATGCAGCTTTTGCGTCACATAACTTCGAATACCATGACAATAGCATTGAACTTTCAACGGAGCTTTCTCTTACAGAATACTCCTTCTTCGGAAGCTGCGATATGCGTAAGCCTTCGTTTCACGCTGCATATGAGGACGGCAGCAGGATTACCAAAATGAAGTATGTATCCCATAAAATCTTTGCCGGCAAGCCTAAGCTTCCGGGACTTCCGTCCACATATACCGAGTCGGACAACGAGGCGGATACCTTAGAGCTTACCGTTCGCGATGAGCTGACGGGATTGGTGCTCGTTTACAGATACACAGCGTTTAATACATATAACGCAATCACGAGAAGTGTCACCGTAAAAAATGACGGCACACAGACGGTAAATCTTAAGTCCGTCATGAGCCTCAATATCGATTTTGAAAGAAGCGGCTTTGACTTTGTAAATCTCTCGGGCGCATGGGCGAGGGAGAGATGGCTTGAGCGCCGCAGTCTGGGCACGGGAACGACCAAGGTCGAAAGCCGCCGCGGATCAAGCTCTCATCACCAAAATCCGTTCTTTGCACTGTGCAGCCGTAACGCCGACGAGGATCGCGGCGATGTCTACGGTTTCAGCCTTGTCTACAGCGGAAACTTTGAAGCGGGTGCAGAGGTCGACACCTACGGCCGCACAAGGGCGTTTATGGGGATCAATTCCTTTGACTTTAACTGGCGTCTTGAGCCGGGCGAGGAATTTAACACTCCCGAGGCGGTAGCCGTTTACTCTGACAGCGGTTTCGGTAAAATGTCGAGGGAATTCAACCGTCTGTACAGACAGCGTCTTGCACGTGGCAAGTGGCGCGATATGGAACGCCCGGTTCTGATAAACAACTGGGAGGCGACCTACTTTAACTTTGACGAAAAGAAATTACTTGAAATTGCAAAGACCGCAAAATCGGCAGGAATTGAGATGCTGGTTCTTGACGACGGCTGGTTCGGCAAGCGCAACGATGACACAACCTCCCTTGGGGATTGGTATCCGGATTCGAATAAGCTTCCTAACGGAATTTCGGGTGTTGCAGACGGTGTAAATAAGCTTGGCTTGAAGTTCGGATTGTGGTTTGAGCCGGAAATGATTTCCCCTGACAGCGACCTGTACCGCGCCCATCCCGACTGGTGTCTGCACGTCGAGGGCAGGGGCAGAAGCCTCGGCCGTAATCAGCTTATACTTGATTTGTCGAGGACGGACGTGTGTGACTATATCGTGTCGTTTATGACCGATGTTTTAAGCTCTGCCAATATTGAATATGTTAAATGGGATATGAACAGAAACATGACCTGTGTCGGTTCCGCAAAGCTTCCTCCCGAGCGTCAGCCAGAGGTTTATCATCGGTATATGCTCGGATTATACGACGTTTTGGAGCAGATTACCTCCGCATTCCCCGATGTACTGTTTGAGGGCTGCAGCGGCGGCGGCGGACGATTCGATGCAGGCATGATGTACTACTTTAACCAGTATTGGACAAGCGACGATTCCGACGCAGCAGAGCGTATGTATATTCAGTACGGCACAAGCCTTGTTATGCCATCGACATTCATGGGTGCACATGTTTCCGCCGTACCGAACCACCAGGTGAACCGTACCACTCCCCTCGAAACAAGAGGGTATGTAGCCATGGGCGGTCAGCTCGGCTATGAGCTTGATGTTACCAAAATGTCCGATGAGGAGCTTGCAGAGGTAAAGCTGCAGATAGATGAATACAAGGAAGTACGCAGTGTGATCCATAACGGTGATATGTATCGTATTGAATCGCCGTTTGAAAGCGAAAATTGCAGTTGGGCTTACGTTGCCGAGGACAAGTCTGAGGCGGTGCTGTTTGTATTCAAGCTTATGGTACATACGTCAACTCTTCCGAGGCGTGTGCGTCTTCGCGGCATTGACACCGAGGCACATTATCGACTCCGCGGCAGTGATGAGGTATACAGCGGCGCAGTGCTTGAAAATTACGGGATAAAAATAGACCAAAAAAGAGACTTTGACGCTACCATGCTGATCTTTGACCGAGTATAAAAATTTCTCCCCGAAGCTGAAATATCAAGCTCGGGGAGTTTTTTTACCTTAAAATCAAAATAATAAATAAATCTATAAAATCAAACGCAATAAACAAATCTATTAATCAGATATTATAAGATAACCTCTTAATAAACTCGCTTTTCAAAATGCTGATAATCCCGATATGAGCTCCACGAGCCACCCCAGGTCCAGCCGTGTTTGTTTACAAATACATCGTATATCGCTGTATTTTCACCGATAAACGCTTTTTTGGCGGTTTCGCTTGTCCATAAGTCTGTGTTACGGCTCCAATACTCCTTTGCATTTTGATGCGAGCCGGTGCCGTCTTGACCTACATACGGATTAATTTGAGGGTTAATATCAATAGCGCACCCATATGCATGTGCCGAAAGCTTCCCGGAGTTTGCTGTTGATACTCGATAATTAAATGACGAGGTATTGTTGGCTTCGATCGATTCAAAATCGCTTCCGTTGTAGTAATCGATAATCTCCATTCTCTCTATCGGATATTTAAGTCTGTATAATTCTGCAAAAATGTCAAGCACCTCATCCGCAAGCTTTTTGTTTACAACCATATATCCGTTTTGAACAGTACCGCTAAAATTATAATGCGGAATAATAAGATAGGATAAATCCTCAAATGTTATTACCACACCCTCCGGCAGAGACACACCTGCCATAACCTGTCTGATATCCGGAGGAATATCCATTTTGGTACCCCTTCCGCCATGGTTTATGTCCTGTGCCGACCTATCAGATGCTTCATCCGATACAGCGTTTCCTGATGTGTTTGGATCTGTTGGATTTTGGGGTTGTGTCTTATTCGTATTTTGATGGATATTGGTTTGCGGAACAACTGAGCTTTCGGCTTTGCTGCCGCAGCCCGATGACACGGAAACTAAGGCAATAGCTAATACACACAAGTATTTTTTTAACTTAATCATGTAAATTTTCTCCGATTTTTATCTCAATAGTTTATTCTGTATTCCCGACCTCCGAGAAGAAGTAAATCGCCGTTCTCAAGCCTTACTTTGGCTGAAATTGCTATACCGTTTACGATTGTACCGTTGGTGGAATTCAAATCCTCAATCATGACCTGTCCTTCTTCATGAGTAATTTTGCAATGCCGTGCCGAGATTTTACTGTCATGGATTGTAACATCGCAGTCCTCCGAACGACCTATGACCGTGATGTCAGAAAGATTTCCGTTAAATACCTTCTTTCCGCCTATTTCCGTGAGAGTAAATCCAATTCCGCTGCGTCCGCTTCTCTTTGGCAGAGCCGGCTCTGCCAAAGGCAATTCCTTGCCAATGTTCGCATTCTGCGGCGTATAGTCAATGCGTGCCGACATAGGATAGTCAAACTTTGTCCTTTTCTTTCTGCTTAAAATGGCAACAACGAATATTGCTATTGCGACAAAGAGTAAAATAATAGCTATAAGTATTGTTAGTATAACAGGTGACATAAAACCGTTCTCCTTTTCAGTATTAGCCGAGGTAGAGGCCGCCGTCGGAATAGAAATCATGTTTTCGCTCGACGGTTTTAATACGCAGTCTGTATCGTCAGATGCCTCCTTCTCCTCATGGCGAACAGTAAACTTTATTGAATGAAGCCCTCCGTCGGCAATATCCGACGGATAACTAAGATCAATAACGAAGGACTTGTGAAAGCCGTCGAATACCGTAGTATAAATTGACTCTATATCCTGTTTGGAAAGGTTATAAACATTGCCGTTGGTTGAATCGCTCAAGGTGTTCAAAAAGCTTTCTCCTACACCGCTTTGTCCTCCCGGAGTCCATATACTGTATACCGGAACCGAGGACTCGCGTGCCTCCTTTATTACCTCCGCCTCTCCTATTCCGCCGGCAAAATCATTTACACCGTCGGTCAGAAGTATGATAGCCTTGCGCTTCGGAAGTCCGGCATCATTTCTGCTGCAAAGCTTGAGCGCCTCCTCTATTCCTCCGAATAATTTTGTATTTCCGTCGTTATTTTGAATGCTGTCAACAGAGCTGCATATAGAGTCTTTGTCTGCCGTAAAATCTTGAACTACCGCAGCCTCATTACCGAAGGTCAATATCGCCATTCTGTCCTGTTCACTCAGCTTGTCTGCCCATGTCTTGGTTGCATTCTTCAGTGCCGAAAACTGCCTTCCGCTGAGCGAGCCGGAAATATCTATCAGAAATACATAGCTCATTCCCTCGCCGGAATCGCTGAACGTACTTACATTTTTTACATTCATTCGCTTATTGTCAACAGTGGCGATAATCTCATTGTTTGCCGGAGTATCGATTGCTTCTCCGCCGCCCGAAATGTCAACATAAGCATGCATGGCGTCTGAGTATAAAAAGATTTGACGGATATTGACATTGTCTACCGCCTGTGCAAAAGCAGAGCTTGGAACGATCAGCAGTGAGGCGAGCAGCACAATCCATAATTTTAGTCTTTTTTCCATACAAAATCCTCCCCGCAAAACGGAACAAACGCAAGAACTGTTTCACCCATTTCTATACAGTCTCCTTGATGTAAGTCCGCCGGCATGGCAACCTCATCGCCGTTCAGATATAAAAGACCATGCCCTTCACCCGGATAAAGCTTGAAGCTGTTATTTTTCGGGTTATAGCTGACTACCGCATGGTTGTTTCTCGATATTCCCGCATCTGAGCGAATACAAACATCCATATTTGCAGCTCTGCCAATGAAATTTTTTTCGCTCTTCAAGCGGTAATCCTTGCCTCTGTCGGGACCCTTTATGCAGACAAGCCAACCGACAACCGGCTCAAAGCCCATTTCACTGCGCATTATTCCTATTGTCTTTCCATCAGCCGCAGAGGTGCTCATCGCCTCTGTTTTTTCTATCCTTGCCCCTCCCGACGAAGCCGAGGGAGCCGTTTTCTGTCCGTTATTATTGGGCATATTTACACCGTTCGGCTGCGGAATATTTCTCGCCGGCATTGTTACCGAAACATCCACGCTGCGAACGCCGCAGAACGGGCATACCGAATGTTTTGAGCTGTCATAAAAATGTCCGTTGTTACATCTCTTCATTGCCATTTTAAATCATTACCTTTCTGTTTATCTGAATTTTTTAAATAAGCTAACCCTGTATTTAAGTCGAAAATAATGTTAAACAATCATATTATGACCGTAACCGCACTGCAGTTATCTCGATCGGAAACGCATTCGCTGTTTTTATTTACCATTCTCACAAGCTTTGCCATCCACCTTGATGCGGTTTTGGATTTTTTATACGCATCAAGAATTTCCTTCTGCGACAAAAACTCCCAAAACCCGTCACTGCACAGCAGAAATGCGTCCCTGGGCGACACGGCAATTACATTTCCAACCGTAGGCTTATATTTGTCCTCGCTACCCATAGAACGAATTAGTCTGTTTTGATCCGGACTGTTTTTGATTTCATCATAGGTTATTTCACCGCTCGCATACGCAAGGTAAGCAACGGAATGATCTGCCGTGAGAGGAGCTATCTTACCTTCATGTATCATATATAATCGGCTGTCGCCTATATGCGCCCATACAGCCTTATCGTTCGCAATCGTCAGAACAACAGCTGTCGTTCTCATACCCTTTAGGCTTGGATCTTCCTCCCCCATGGCGAGAAGCTTGTCCTGTGCGGCGTTTAACAGCTCCGTGATCCTGTCTCCGCCGCATACGGGATTTGTAAAAAATTCATGCTTCATGGTCTCACACGCATATTCCGAAGCAATATTCCCACAGTTGTGTCCTCCGAGGCCGTCACAAACAACAAATATTCCGATTTCACCGCGTCCGGCGGCAACAACATAATCCTCATTCAGGGCCCTGCCGCCTATATCGCAGTATTTCATTGCATCCATAAACTATTCCTCGATTCCTACGCGAAACGTTGTTGTTTCATCGCCTAAATAAAATTTTGTCCCCCCTGACAGAATAGCCGGCTTTTTCGGTTCAAGCCTGATACCGTTTAACAAATATGTACCGTTTGCCGAGGCAAGATCCGTAAGTATAAATGTCTTGTTATGTGAATCATATCGGAGGTTACAATGAGAACGGCTCACCTTTGCGCTGTCCACCGGCAGAACGATCTGACACATTGCAGCATCCCTGCCTATATTCACTCCTTCGTCCGGAATATAAAATCTCTCTCCGGCAAACTCTCCGTTGATCCCGTATAAAACTCCCTTTGCCTTCTTGTTCCTCTTTATAAGCATAATAATCAAAAATACCAGGGCGAGAATCACCAATACGATGGCTGCAATCAAAATAATTCTGACCATGTTTAAGTTTGATGCGGTAAGATACGGAATACCGTTCTGCGAAAGAACATTCGTAAGCTCAGATACTCGTATGGCAGCGTTGATTCCCTGTGCGTCTACCGCTCCCCAGGAGCAAATTCCTATAACCTCACCCTTGCTGTTGACAAACGGTCCTCCTGAGTTTCCGGAGTTCAAATCGACATTTACCTGGTATGCATTGACCGGCTGAAATCCGCTCAGATACGGAACCGACTGCAACGCACTGACAATTCCGTCAGTTATGGTCACATCCTCGGTGTTTCCGGTAATCTGCTGCGACAGGGCTGATGATGCAGCAGGGTATCCAAGGGCATATCCTGCCGTTCCCTCTTTTGCAGTCTTATCGTTTATGACAGCCGGCTTGACATTATGCAATGGAGTGGCAACCCTCAGAACCGCCAGATCCGAGCCGGGCAGCGAGGTCTGAACATATGCCTCGATTATATTATCTCTGGACAGCAAAATTGATATTTTTGTTGCCCCGTCAATGACATGGTTGTTAGTCACGATATATTGCACCGGCTGCGACGTTCCGACCGCAAAGCCACTTCCCATACGTTGACCGAAGGAATCCTCGGCTATAACCCTTACCACGCTTTTGCGCACATCAAGAACCGCAGACGGTGTTTCCGCAGCATAGCACATCATTTGAAACAACAATAATCCCAAAACACAAAATATTACACCAATTCTTTTCATAATCTTCCTCCTGTATGTATTATGATTATATTATTTTCAGCAAAACAACCGTTATATTATCCTGCTGAATATTATTCTTCATAAGCGAAGCCCTTGTCAAGTCCTCGGCAATAGTCTCGGACTCGGACGATAAAATATACGAAATCTCGTCATCGGAAAGAGTGTTGTATAAGCCGTCACTGCACAGCATGATAATATCATGCGGCAGGAGATGAAAGTCACTCTTCTGATCTATATTCACTATTTCCGGAAGGCCGAGATACGATGTTAATGCACGGCGTTCAGGATTATTAAGTGCCTCCTCACGGCTGATCTCACCGCGGCGATACATGGAATCGAGCTCCTCGGCATATGTATGTTCCCGATTTAACTGTCTTAGGCAGTTGTTCCGAAACAGATATATTCGGCTGTCACCTACTGATATCCAGTTCAGGCAAGAACCCTTCACAATAACTGCGACCATGGTCGCACCGGCACCCGTACACCTTTTAACCGCCTCGTTCGCATCAAGCAGTGCTTCTCTCATGGCTGAATCAATATCATCACTCTCATCCGCATAATCGCGGTAACTCTGCAAAAAAGCCTCCACTCCGGCAACAGCCGCATCCCTGCCGTTTTTCAAGCCGCCCATTCCGTCGGAAAGTACCGCCGCACATCCGAACTTTTTTACAACATCCATATCAAAAATATCATTATATGCAAAATAGTCCTGCTGTTCTTCACGACAGCCAAGCTCCTGAGCATTATCGGGCATTACATACAGCATGCCGATCTTTTCGTTCATTGATACGGTTTTGATCTTATCCTCTCTCTTTGTGAGTCTTTTGCTCTCACCTGTACGTCTCAAAAAAATCACTCCCGGTATGTCAATATACTTCAATCTCTGAAATGCAGCAGTCATTCCATTTGCTTCCGTTATAAATGCTTTTTATCCGAATCTTTATATATGTAGTCTTTACATAATCTCCGAAATCCAGCGTCTGATAATATAAATTCTCTTCGTCAAATATATCCTCCATTGTAAATGACTTGACAGTTCCGTCCGAATAGCTAAGCTCAATATCACATGGGCGGCTGTTAGCGTAATAAATCCACATATTATATGTCGGACTAAACTTGGTATACCCGTTGAGAATCTTTACACCCTTTACATATTGCTCCGAGGATGCCGAAAGCATTATCCATTCGCCGATACCGTTAGGAACGTTCCAGGCTGTTGCTGCGTTTTTATCCACAGCCATTTCCGGGGAATATGAACGGTTGCTGTTTGACGGCGTGGTAGAGTTGGATGCGTTTATCGTTGTGAAAACCGGCGTAGGATGAACCTCCTGCTCGCTTTTAGCACTTGACTCGACCGGAACGGGAGGCGGAGTTTCCTCCTGTCTTCCTTTTGAAAAAATCAAAATCGCTCCCGATGCAATTGCGGCGACAAGTGCTGCCGAAATTAAAATCAAAGTGATTTTCAGTCCCAAAGAACGTTTTTCCACGGATTGATTTTCGTAGTTATAGCTGTTTCGGACAGGTGCAGCGTTCTGAGCAGGAACGCTGTTTCGAACAGGTTCCTCGTTTGTCGGCGGCTGTCCGTTTAAGGCCGCCCGAAGCTGCTCAACCGAGCTGTATCTCTCCGACGCTCTAACCGCCATGCCTATTCGCAGTGCTGTCTGTACGTTCTGCGGCAAATCTGCGGGTATATCAAGGGTATCCTCCATTACTCTTTCGAGTGAGTCCGGCGGAACCTCTCCCGTTATCATTCTGTAAAGGGTTGCCGTCAGCGCATACACATCTGTCCACGGTCCTTGATTTCCCCGTGTTCGATACTGCTCCTCCGGGGCATACCCTGGCTTTAGCATTACCGACAGGCTTTTCTGTCCGCCCATCGTCTGCCTTGCTGCACCGAAGTCTATAAGCCTGACTCTGCCGTCTGTGGTTATAAATATATTATCCGGGCTTATATCCCTATGTATTATTCCTTCCTTGTGCACCGCACAAAGCGCATCCATAACAGGCGCAAGTATGGAAATGCTATCCGAAACCGAAAGCCTTCCGCCCTTTCGATTTAAGTATTCTTTAAGACTTACGCCGTCGAGATATTCCATTATCATGTACGCCGTTTCGTTCTCCGCAAAGCAGTCTTTTACC
>CACXES010000040.1 GCA_902766745.1 uncultured Ruminococcus sp. | reverse complement strand
TAAATTATCACAAAAATCAAGCTTTTTTAGGCCGTTTTTGGGACCGAAGGTAATCTTCGAGTTAGAAAGAAGAAGAGTAGTTCTAGAAGTTGAAAGAGCGCCTCTCCAGGATTTCCATGTCGCAATCACTTTGGATGTTATTGGCAAAGACCTTTCCCGTGACTACAATAGATGAGTGCCCCAGCAACCAGCCGAAAAGATGCACGTGTTATCTCTATCCGATGATGACAAAACCTCAGAAACTGCTGTTAATCTCCTTACGGACGAGGGAAAGGAGGTCATTGTAAAGCAGGAAATCAAACAGATTGTGGCAGTGAAGGTCGGATCCGATAAAGCAACGCTCGGCATGTTTACTAATGAATCCGATGATGTTGCCCTATATAGTTATGTATCAAGGGATAAGACTATCACACCAATAAATTTTAAAATAATTTTGGAAAAAAGGCGAAAAAATCCCGAGAGAGCTCCATATCCTTTTTAAAAGTTGTTTGAAATGTTTGATTTTTTTAGGCCGGGATACAAAAAGGCAACGCGGAATGCGCTGCCTTTTAGGTTTTATCGGTAAGAATCAATAATTTTCGTCAAATTCTGCATACCAGGTATCGACATACTCTATCAAGAATGTGTTGCCGGATTTACTAAGGCTGATTGTATTGGTAAACTTCCACCCCATGTCCAGCGCAGTATATTCAAACACGTCTTCTTGCACCTGTTTGATAGTGAGTATTTTTGAAACATTTGCGGATGGTTGGGAATACTTTTCATCTTGGGCACCGCTTCTGAACTTCCAGGTAGCGTAGCCTTCTCCTTCAAAACCGTATTCTTCTGCCAACTCCTCCAGCAGATCTTCCGTGCAATGTTTCTGAAGAAACGAATAACTTTCAAAACGTCTGTTATTATACATGTCACGTATAAACGAAAGCGCAGCAGCATTATCTGCACGTGGAACAAAGTCCTGCATTACAACATCAATCCTGTTACGGTTTGAAATTGCAACAGTCACAGTCTCATAGCCGATGCAGTAATATTGAATCTTTCCTTGGGTGGGTACATCGAAACTGTAGTTTCCATATAAATCCGTAGAAGTTCCTGTTGTAGTCCCGACTACTATTATCGCAGCTCCGATTATCGGTTCACCGTTGGAATCCACGACTGATCCAAAAACGGTTTTCAATTGATTATCGGACAAACTGCTTAGAGTAGAACTATCTATTCCGGCAGGACGGCCTGCAAAAACGGCAACCGAAAAAAGAATGCAAAGCAACAGAACAACTACTGAGTATTTCATGCCTTTCATAACAATAAAATATGATGAATATTATACAAAGATACCTTGTTCTCTGCATTCATTTCATCAAATATGATGCAGATAATTGTAAAAATGAGGCACAGAATGCCTATATGGATCTCTAAACTACCACCACCAATTAGAATAATAGTTACGATTGATAGTAAGAGGCCTGCTTGCCAAACTTTGGCATATATTTCCAATCGATTGAATGATCAGTTTTCTCCGCTCATTATCATATGCCATTTTTTGCTTCGTCAGTTCAACATTGTCTCGATACTGTTGGACGCTCATCTCCCACTCTTTCTGTTCTCTCTCATACTGGTGTTTATCCAATAGTTTCAGTCTTTCATTAATCTCCTGAATAAGATAGTCAACTTTACTGATCGCGGTCGAACTCCCATCTATCATTGAAATATAGTGAAATGCCTGATTGGCAGCGTTGTAGTCCCTTCCCTGATGCCAAGCTCTTTCTGCTTCCTTGAGATAAAACAATCCTTCCGCGTCAACTTTCTTGGCATAAACATCTTTAGCGATGTCCTGACACTGAATATATGTGTTCCTATCTATATCCGGCACCGACAATAAAAGAGTAAGAGCCTCGTCAAAATTCCCCTTTGCACAATGCGTTTGTGCTTCCTGAATAATTGCGGGGCCATTACTTGCGTAGAATGACTTGATTTTCGCTTTAGCACTTTCTATGAAGGATACGACTCTATCTCCATTGACCGGGAACGACTCTATTGCTTTCATATATGCAAGATCCCTTGACCTTCCGACGCCTGTGATGTTGGACAAAGAACAAGAAGCATATAACTCCCCAGTGGTGCAATCTCCGATATAAAGTGTTGGGGATAGTTTTGTCGTGTAGTAGACAGGCGCCGTAGCGGTGACGTTCGTGGACAATTCTACAAGATTAGCCGTTATGATAAATCTTCTGTTCAATGGACTATTGGCCACGCCGTTACTGATGATGCACTGTTTGAGTTTATTCATTAACAACTCATATGCTCCTGCAGGCAAATTGACACTCGTCTCTATTGTGGGACACAAAGAAAAACGACCAATCTCATTATCGGTAAAAGACTGAGCGAAAGAATTTGACGAGATTACACAAAAAAATGCAGATAGGAAGAAACAAAGTAAGGATTTCATAACGTATCTCCAACATAAATAACAACTTTACCAAGGCCTATCTGTGTCACTGATATCGTGAGATTGTATGGCGATTTCTTTAATTGTGAGACGAGAGAAGATACAAATTTCTTGGGATCAAGAGCTGTTTCTTTACCGCTAAGGCTTTTACCCATCAATGGCATCCTCGCCTCGTTTACAGTAATTCGATTAGGATAAGCATCGAATGAACCATAGTTGCCGTCCACACAATTATCTTCAAACCAAACCTCAATTATATCTGCAAGGGAAGCATCTTGGCCATGATAACTAAATTCTGAGTCGAAGTTGATAGGACAACTGTCAAATCGGAGAAACTCAATATTGATCAAACGCCCGTTGGTAAAAGCATCGTCAAAATATCGAATCAAACCGTTTATCATATTGTCCTTAAACCCTAGTACGGCCTCGTTCAGCATAGCTTCCATTGACGCTGTAGAACTTACCGGACTCGATGTCCCAACATTTCCAGAAATAATTTTGGAATTATATGCATCCAAGGCTGTAATCGTAAACGAGACCTGTTTTCTCGGCCCCATGATATTAGTTGAAAAATCTACGTCAAGAATAATGTCGGCATTCGCTGTTCTCCGAAGTCTTTCAATGGGTGTTTCCGCCAACATTCCACCAGTCCTGGATCCAGTAATGATACTCATTTCAGCATCAGAATTATCTAATTGCTTGAGTTTTTGTTCAAGGTCCTGTATCGGGAAATTATTCTGAGCCATAAAGTTACCCATTGCAGAAATCAATGATCGAATATCAGAATTACTCTGCAAAGCCTTCTTATAATCTGGGACGAAAGTAGTAGTTCCCATATTGGAAAAGTTAGACCCAAAGCCGTTCCGTTTACACCATGCATCGCTAGGGACGACCATAATCGTGGGTTTTTTGGGCGCTTTGGCAGCAGGTAGAGCAATCTCTCCTAAAAAAGCCCAAAAAACAACTAGAAGTATTGTAAGCAATCTTTTCATATAGCATTATTCTTAAAATGCATAACCAACACATAAAGACGTTTGAAGATATCCAAGATAATCAACCGGAGAAAGAGGGTTAAAAACTGAGTTTAAATAATAGCTATAATACTCTAGATGACATCCAATCAATGTACGGCCGAACTTTAATTCCAAGCGACCATATAGTCCAACGTTTATTGAAAGTGTATTGTCCCTATATGTAGTTGCATATTCCACATCTTGCTTTACACCGAGAGAAGCGACCAGGATATTCCCAGTAATATTAACACCCATTAATTGAGACAACGACAATACAGAGGTATACGTACTTCCCGCAACATTGAAATTGGTCCCTTCTCGGTATTTGTTGAAAAAGAAATTATTCGGCTGTTCAAACAAATAAGTCAGGCCAACGCCGAATTCGCCATGGAATAATGATTCGTTATGATGTCCTCTTTTGATGTATTCTATTGAAATTCCGCGAAATAAATCTTCGAAATCTCCGACGAAAACTGCTTCGGAGTATCCTGCGTAGACGGTTGAGAAAGAGCTCCCTTGGAACACATCATAACCTCCGTTGCTTTTGAATGAGAAATTCTGAGCACAAAGGGATATTACCCCAACAAAGGAAAAAAACAAAATGAAAAAAAATCTGCTGAGATGGCTCATGGTTAAAATCCGGATGAGAGTGAACTAATAATGCCCTTTTCTTCAAGATAATGTCTTAATTCATCGTATTTGATTAAGACATACACATCGACTTTTACATCCCCATTATGAAGAAAAACAAAGTCATCACCACTAGGATAGCGGTCAGAATAAACCACGGCAAAATCTAAATACTTCTTCTTAAAAAAAGATTTGAAATATTTAATTTGTCGAGAATTCAAAGATGGGATGATAGGGGCAGTCGCCGGTATCGCCTGTGAGTAAGGGCCTGAAAGAACCGTGCTCGATGGAATCCCGGAAATCAGTGCAGAATGTAAAGCATTCTTAATTGCGTTCTTAATAGCTTTATTCCCGTTATGCCCCGTTCCCGAAACTTTGACAAAATGGGTCCCATCAACACTTATCTGAGTAGGAACAATGCTATACTCCTCCCAATTATCAAATGACTGTGCATTTGATGAGATAATCCCGAATAACGACAACAACAAAAGTATTTTGAATTTTTTCATACTCATTTATAGTTTAATAGCAGCACCCAATCCAATCATACTCTCAACACTTGGGCCCAATTGACCAACGAAGAATAACTGGAATGGGTAAAAGTCGAGGATGAATCGACTTCCGATGGCAACACCGATTGGAAGGTCCCAAAATGCCGCGTCGAATTCCCCTGCCATTACTTCCACGTAAGGCATGGTTGCGAATCCTCTGAATAGCGGGAACGAATATCCAAAACCGAGACCGCCCAATAGTCCAAGGGCCCCACCTTCACTATAAAGACCTATGTCTAACATCAAGTACGCAGCATTCCCATTTACATTCATACTTGTACACAGATCAGTATGGAAATTTAAAGAATAGTTACCGAATTCGCCAAAGAAAGCTGCTCGTTCTTTCTCATAGTCGTATGTAAAGGCACTGGTCGCCGATACTCCTATCGACCACTTTTTATATCGGCCTGCTTTTTTCAATGTCATTCCCCTTTTCGCGCTCTCCAAACCTTTGAATTGATAGAACTCATGCATCTGATCTATGTCTTCGATATAACTGCGGTCATCGACAGCAACGACTCTTCCGATAGACACTTCTTCAACGATCCCATTATTGTTTTGTTGCCTTTTTATGATATCATATGTATCAAAACTGCTTATTTCCTTTGCCTTATCCCAAAACTTGGCCCTGATGGGACGTATTGCAACGATATTCCCGCCACTTTTCTCTCCATCGGGATCAGCATCCGACAAGATATCATATATCTTGGATATGCATTCTCTAACAGAATTAATAATTGCCGTTTGTCCCTGAATTTCAATATGTTCTTTCCTTTGGAATAATACTGGAATATCCAGTCTTTCAAAAAGTTCAATCTTATGCTTCCTTTCATATTCTCCGTCATCGTCATTTATCCAGCATTTAAAAAACTCATCCCACTGTATTGCATCTGACGGAATTGAAAAAAAATAAATATCCGCAACAGCATTATTAGTACTATAATAGTGGAAATCAATAATCTTGAACTCAAATATACTCAATGACTTCCATCCCAAGTTAGTCAAATCTTCTAAACTATAATACTTTGCACTTGAGTTCAATTTGTCCTGATCCCGTGAAACGAAAACACCATATGAACGGAAAAACTCCTCATCCATTGACATTTTACCATTATTGTCACGGTAGAAAAACTTTCCAAAAGCTATTTTAGCAAGATTATTCTTTTTAACAAAATCGAGCATTTTCGATTCATTGTTCTCACTCTTGAAAGAAAGAAACGAATCATATGGGATTACTATAGGATCGAGTCCAACCTTCTTATATACGCTAGGAATCTCACTGAGTTCCGATCTATACTTCAAGCGGAAAACAACACCATTTTCTCCGATAGGAGATGCGTTCATGTTGTACAAACAACATAACTGAAACAGGAATACTATAATTATTTTACGCATAATTATCTGTTTTTAAGGTCTTTCCAATCCATAATAAAGATGGTATTCTCGTAAAACCATATTGTCATTGGAAATAGAAAAAGAGCGAACTCTGCCATCTTCAATAGAATAATCTATTACAAACGAGGAACTAGTTCTTCCATCATTGTTATAGATTCCTTTATATTCTGAAATAAGAAACCTAGTATTTAAGCGTAATATTTCATCATTAAGAAGGCTGTAAAGTGGGATATTGATAAAATCGGCCACTATGAATGCGTTCAATGAGACCCCATGCCACGGATAGTCCGTAGGAGAATAGGAGAAGGAAACCGTAACATAATCATCTTCTGTTTGAAAAAAAGCCATCGATTCAATAGCACTATTCTCAGACCATGAAAAGACATACTTGTCATCGCCATATTTTACCGCAGAAAGTCGATTAAAACGATCATAGAAAATCTTAAAATAATCATCAATGTAATACCTCGAATCGAACCAAGCATAATTGCCATCGAAGTATGTCATATACTTTTCACTATTGTTTAATTGGCAGTAAATGGAGTCCCTGGTATATTCGAATGAATAATTCAATTTGTTTTTATCATAATCGATACTTATCATGGTCGCTCTGGAGAGAGCATCGTATTCGAAATAATACTCGGCTCTGTACTTCTCCTTATAATTATCTTCAATGACATAACTAATAGTTTGATCGTTTGTTACCAATGGATGCTGTTCCCATCCAGGAATGCTCTCAAAACTACCTAACGAATCGCAGGAGATGTCAATAAAAGCGACAAGAATAATGCTTAAAGCATTGAATAGTATTATACTATTTTTATGCATAAAATGAACGTCAAGAAAATATAACAGATGATTTCGCAATGCTCTCTAATTATTTTAAACAAAGATAACTGATTTGAAGGTAAAAAACAAGATTATGGACATTCGCATCGGAACATAGACGGCGTAATTGTCCGCACGTATTGCGTTTCCAATCAACTTGACTATGTGTTCTCCGGCGAACATCACACCTTCAACCCTGGCAGGCATATAGTTTTGTAAAAATCATGACCATGTTTTGTATTAGTCCGTTGGGGCGTAAGGAAGTGTGAAATAAGTCATGCCTAATTTGGAGCCAGACCAAAATGACATAGCCTAACCCCTTGACAACCAATCAGCATTCCATCCTCTGCAACCAATTTAATGAGGAAGAATATTAAGCGCATTTTTACGCAATAACTCACTTATAATCAGCGATATGGACAAAAATTAATTTGTTTGTATCGCTGTTATTTATGTCCTAAAAGCACCGAATTTGTTTGTATTTTGCGCTAAAAATAGCTCAAAAAACGAGTACGTTTGTATAAAATTCAGTATGTTTGTACATCCTCGTGGATAACACGGGAGACAGACAAAAATGGGACGACCGAAACGATTATACCC
>CACXES010000039.1 GCA_902766745.1 uncultured Ruminococcus sp. | reverse complement strand
GCCCATTGCCCTGTTCCGACCTGCCGCTCCCGGTCGGCAATGTAATATTTTATACTTTTTGGAAGGTTATCCACAATTTTGCGTTTTCACATTTTAAAATTAACTGTGATTTAATTTGAATGCTAAAAGCGATTTTACTGTATTCTCTGAATTTCCGACAGAATACCTCGACAGAATTCCGCCTTGGCGAGTGCCTCTGCCGATGATGTGCGGCCGAGGCCGCAAAGCATATTTTCGAGTTTGCTCTTTTTCTTTTGCAAATATTCCGAAAAATGCTCCGGACGATTATCGATAAGCGACTTACCGAGGTAAAGCTCTGCCGCTGTCGGCGTATATACAGGGGTGTCGGCAGACGGAGTCCGCACACTTAATATGTTATATATTTTATCATCCTCACGGGCGAGTGCCTCGTTCTCGATGCTCCAGCGGTTTTGCCAAAGATATTCCCGAAGCTCGGGTACGGCGGTCATCGGCTGAAGAATGATTTTATCTGCGGAGGAGAGCTTGTCTGTGCCTTCATTTAGAATATTTGAAATCAAAAGACCGCCCATGCCTGCTATGACAACGGCATCTGCCTCATTGGGCTCAAGAGTTTCGAGCCCGGCACCGAGACGCAGAGATATTGTATCATTTGCATGATATGCCCTGACTGTGCCTGCGGCATGCTCCAGGGGGCCTCGGCGTATGTCGGAGGCAATTGCACGTTGTGCCTTGCCGCTCATGCACATAGATACGGGAAGATATGCGTGATCCGTGCCGATGTCGGCAAGACAGCGGCAGCTTCCTATCAGCTCTGCGATTTTTGAAAGCCGCGGTGACAGCTGTGGTGTAATTCCGTTCATGTATGTATTCCTTCCGTTTGATGTGTTTTAGGATAATAAGTATATTTAAATAGTATATTAAAATAATATTTTTGTCAATATTTTTAAAGGAAAAAAACATTCTTTTGCAGAATTATACAAAAGGTGTCAAAACACGAACATAAGTAAAAATAAAAAAGGAAATCGGAAGCAGTTGTCGAATATTTAAATAACAGCGGCATAGATATGCGGAAATTCAGAACGGAAAGGGGGCGGAGATTGTGAATGATGCAGAGTTTCAAAGCTTTATTGATGAGGTAACGGATAGGAATGATATTTGCGACGTAATATCGGAATATGCCCATCTTAAGCGTGTGGGGAATCGTTTTGCGGCACTCTGCCCTCTGCATAACGACAAGAAGTCACCGTCGCTGTCCGTGTCCCCGGATAAGCAGCTTTTTCACTGCTTCGGCTGCGGTGCGGGCGGAAATGTGATTCATTTCATCATGGCGGCGGAGCATTTGGATTTTATGGATGCGGTGAAGCTTCTCGCCGATCGGGCAGGAATACCCGTGCCGGAGTTCAAGGGCGGAGGCTCTTCGTCAGCGAGGTCGAGCACCGATAAAAAACAGCT
This sequence comes from uncultured Ruminococcus sp., assembly GCA_902766745.1. Classification (GTDB taxonomy): domain Bacteria; phylum Bacillota; class Clostridia; order Monoglobales; family Monoglobaceae; genus UMGS1820. The sequence continues at coordinate 9,903 of CACXES010000039.1, read as the reverse complement.
TATATATACCATAAACAAGGAGGCTGGCAGGTATTTCTTTAAAAATCTTGCCGGCGATACGGGCGGAGACGGCTATTTGTATCTGAAAAACCGCGGCATAAAGAACTCTACCATAAAGATGTTCGGCATGGGTTATGCGCCGGAGGGGTGGACGAACCTGATAGATTATCTGAAGGGCAAGGGCTTTTCCGAGCATGAGGTCTATGAGGCAGGCCTTGCAAAGATGCGAGACAACGGTACATATTATGATTCGTTCTACGATGGGCGGATTATGATTCCCATAATTAACGTACAGGGGAATATTATCGGCTTCGGCGGCAGAATTATCACCGATAAAGGCAATACGGGAAAGTATTTGAATACGCCGGAGACTCTTGTGTTTCACAAGAAGGAGAATCTTTTCGGTCTGAATTTTGCCAAGAATGACCGTTCGGGAACATTGCTGCTTATGGAGGGGTATATGGATGTTATCTCCCTTCACCAGGCAGGGATCACCAATGCGGTGGCATCGCTGGGTACGGCGTTCACCGAGGAGCAGGCAAAGCTTGTAAAGCGCTACGGCGGAAAGGCGGTGCTGTGCTATGACTCGGATGAAGCGGGAAAGAAGGCTACTGTTCGCGCAGGGGAAATACTGACCGCACAGAATATAAAGACACGGGTTTTGACTGTGACGGACGGAAAGGATCCGGACGAATTTGTCAGAAAATCCGGGGGAGATATGTTCCGTGTACTGATTGAGCGCGCAAAACCGCTTTTTGAGTATAGAATTGACGAATTACAGAAACAATATAAGATTGAGACGGAGGGTGCTGACGGGATTGAGACCTCGGTCTTTCCGGACGCAGAGGCGACGGTGGAGTTTACCGAGGCTGCGGCGGCATTGCTGGCGGAGATTAAAAATCCGGTTGAACTGGAAATTTACACCAAACGTGTAGCCGATGAGTCGGGAGTGTCTGTGGATTCGCTGAAGGCATCGGTAGAGAATATACGATTCGGTGTTGCACGTGCCGAGGAGAGGCGTGAGCAGCAGCTTCAGAGGCGCAGACAGGCGCAGGCCATGTCGAAGGTTGAAAATGTAAAGCTTTATAACGCCGAACGTCTGCTTTTGAATTTGATGTGTGATAAGCCGGTGTACAGGCTTGCTGCGGACAAGGGATTGAAATACGATGACTTTACCGTTGAGCTTCACCGGAAGCTTGCGAAGGCGATGTTTGATATGTACGATGCGGACGGAGCGGTGGATCTCGGCAGGCTTCTGCAGGTGTTTGACGATGAGGAACGACGGACGGTGTCCGGGATATTGCTTGACGATAAGAATACGCAGGATAAGAAGGCGGCGGCAGAGCAGCCGCTGAAAATCATTCTTGGTGACAGAAACCTGAGGGAGCAGGATAAGCTGCTTGCGGAGGGAAATCTCGACGAGGTTTATCGGCTTATGATAAGCCGTGCCGCAGGAAAAAATAAATCAAAGGAAAATTAAGCAAGAAAGGATATAAAACATATGGTAGATAAGAAGGATAAGAAACAAAACCGAAAGCAGATTATTCAAAATCTGTTGGAGGAAGGCAAAAAGAAGGGTGTACTTAATTACAAAGAGATAAACGACAAGCTTGAAGCCCTTGAACTGGATGCCGAGCAGATAGAGAAGATGTTTGAACTTCTCGAGAAGCACGGCGTGGAGATTGTGGGCTCAATGGATGATGACGATATAGAGATAAACATAGATGATGAAATTGAGATTACACGTGAGGAGCTTGAGGATTTGTCGGTTCCGAGCAGCGTCAGCATTGATGACCCCGTTCGTATGTACCTTAAGGAGATAGGAAAGGTTGATCTTCTGTCCGGCGAGGAGGAGGCGGAGCTTGCAAGGAGAATGGCTAAGGGCGACCGCGCCGCCAAGAAAAAGCTTGCCGAGGCGAACCTCAGGCTTGTTGTCAGCATAGCAAAGAGATATGTCGGCCGCGGCATGCTTTTCCTGGATCTGATTCAGGAGGGGAATCTCGGACTTATAAAGGCGGTCGATAAGTTCGACTATACCAAGGGGTATAAGTTCAGTACTTATGCCACATGGTGGATAAGACAGGCGATAACACGCGCCATTGCCGATCAGGCGAGAACCATACGTATTCCTGTGCATATGGTGGAGACGATCAACAAGCTTGTGCGTGCATCAAGACAGCTTGTGCAGGAGCTGGGGCGGGATCCTCTGCCCGAGGAGATTGCCAAGGAGGTTAATATGCCTGTTGACAAGGTGGGTGAGATCTTGAAAATTGCTCAGGAGCCTGTGTCTTTTGAAACGCCTATCGGTGAGGAGGAGGACAGCCATCTCGGCGACTTTATACAGGACGATGACGCACCGGCACCGGTTGACGCCGCAACGACAATTCTTTTGAAGGAGCAGCTTTTAGAGGTTCTCGGAAGCCTTGCCGAGAGAGAGCAGAAGGTTCTGCGGCTGCGCTTCGGTCTGGACGACGGAAGGGCGAGAACCCTCGAGGAGGTCGGAAAGGAGTTCGATGTAACCCGTGAGCGTATTCGTCAGATAGAGGCAAAGGCACTCAGAAAACTCAGACATCCGAGCCGAAGCAAGAAGCTTAAGGATTTTCTGGAGTAATGCCCGGATGGAGGAATTTGAAGGATTTTAAATGAATTTAAAGGAATTTAGAAAAAATTTCTTGACTTGGATACAAAATTGAGGTATAATATTCAAATTAAATTATATAAATTAAATTATTAAGAGGTGACGGAATTGGATAAACACGAATTTATGAAGATGCAAAGCGATATGGATAAAAGTATTGACAAATATATAAAGCTTATCCACATGAGAAACACGGCGTGGAATTCGATTCCTTCTCATTACTATAATGAATACAATGTAAAGTCAGGTTTACGAAATGCGGACGGAACGGGTGTTTTGGCAGGATTTACGTCTATCGGTGAGGTACATGGTTATGTTATGGATGAGGGGAATAAGGCGCCTGTCCCGGGCAAGCTGCGCTACAGAGGAATAGACATAGAAAGCATTATTGACGCCTGTCGGAATGAGAGGCGGTTCGGATTCGAGGAAACGGCGTTTTTGCTTATATTCGGATTTCTGCCCGACAGAGATTTGCTCAAGGGCTTTACCGAACTTCTGGCTAAAAAACGCAGATTGCCCGACGAATTTACCGAGGACATGATATTTAAGGCACCGAGTAAGAATATTATGAACAAGCTGGGTCGCTCTGTTTTGGCGCTGTATTCATATGATGATAATCCCGACGACATATCTATTGCAAATCTGCTCAGGCAAAGCCTTGATTTGATTGCACGTTTTCCGGTACTTATTGCTGACGCATACAGCTGTAAGCGTCATTACTTTGACGGAGAGAGTCTTGTGCTTCATAATCCCAGCACTGAGCTTTCCGCTGCAGAGAACTTCTTGTATATGATAAGACCCGACAAACAGTTTTCGAGGATAGAGGCCGAAATTCTCGATCTGTCGATGATTTTGCAGGCAGAGCATGGCGGAGGAAACAATTCCGCATTCACGGTGCGTGTATTGTCATCGACGGGGACGGATACATATTCGGCAATCTCGGCGGCTGTCGGTTCGCTTAAAGGTCCCAAGCATGGCGGAGCCAATGACAAGATGCTGTCACAGATGAAGGAAATAAAGGAGAATGTCCACAACTGGGCGGATGATAACGAGGTTATGGCATATCTTAAGAAGATTCTGAACAAGGAGGCGGGCGACGGAAAGGGTCTGATTTACGGCTTGGGTCACGCAGTATATACCATTTCGGATCCGCGTGCAAAGGTACTCAAGGAGCGCGCGGCACAGCTTGCGGAGATTGCCGGCTTCGAGAAGGAATTTGATTTGTATGACCGTGTGGAGCGGCTGGCACCGAAGGCGTTTGCCGAGGTTAAGGGTGTAGAAAAGGATATGTGTATAAACGTAGACTTTTATTCAGGCTTTGTGTATCAGATGCTGAAGCTTCCGCAGGAGCTTTATACGCCGATTTTTGCCATGTCGAGAATTGTCGGCTGGTCTGCCCACAGAATCGAGGAGATAATGACAAACAGCAAGATTATTCGACCGGCATACAAGAGCACCGTCAAGCGCATAGGCTATACGCCGATCGACGAGCGCGAGAAGATAGACCTTTCAAGGATATAGATTTTGATAAAACCTAAGCGCAGATGTCATCCGACGATTAGGCGGTAGGTTTCGATTTAAAAAACCCTTTGATTTAAAATAAAAAAGCTTCACCCGGCAGCTTGAAATTGCGGTCGGGTGAAGCTTTTTATGTGCAAAGATTGGTTATTTGTTATCCGCAGATTTTGACGAAAATTTATTGAGCAGGACCATGCAGATTACGAGCACTGCGGTAACAATAAATATTCCTGCCATACCCTTTGCCATAATGGGCAGTGTTTCATATAAAGATTGTATATTCATTTTATATCCCCCGCTTATATTATTTGATTAAATTCAGTATCAGTCCGCCGGCAATAACAGAGGCGATCTGACCGGAAACGTTTACGCCTATGGAGTGCATAAGCAGAAAGTTCTGACTGTCCTCCTTAAGACCCATTTTATGGACAACCCTTGCGGACATGGGAAAGGCTGAAATTCCGGCAGCTCCGATCATGGGGTTGATTTTCTTTCCGTCCTTTAAGAAAAGATTCAATATCTTTGCAAAGATAACTCCGCCTGCGGTATCGAAGATAAATGCAAACAGTCCGAGGCCGATAATCATAAGCGTCTCTGTAGTCAAGAAGTATTCCGCCTGCATCTTGGTTGCAATGGTAATGCCGAGGAACAGTGTCACAAGATTTGCAAGTACCTTCTGCGCCGTCTCCGAAAGGGAGTCAAGAACTCCACACTCGCGGATAAGGTTTCCGAACATCAAAAAACCAATCAGCGCAACACTTCTCGGCGATATAATTCCCGTTATAACGGTAATCACGATCGGGAAAAGGATTTTTGTGGTTTTGGAGACGGTCTTCTGCTCGTAGGGCATTCTTATCATGCGCTCGCGCTTAGTGGTAAGCGCCTTAATAACCGGCGGCTGAATAAGCGGTACAAGCGCCATATACGAATATGCCGCAACCATGATTGCGCCGATATATTTTGAGTTAAAGAAGTTTGCCACGAAAATTGAAGTAGGACCGTCAGCAGCACCGATAATGGCAATAGATGCCGCATCCTTTAAATCAAACCCCAGCACGCCGGCAAGGCAAAGCGTGAAAAATATTCCGAACTGCGCCGCAGCTCCGAAAATCATAAGCTTTGGATTTGAAAGCAGAGGCCCGAAATCTATCATAGCGCCGATTCCCACAAACAGGAGCAGCGGAAACAGCTCGTTTGCGATACCGGAGTTAAACAGCACATCAATGATTCCGACCTCGGTCACTCCGTTATAAATTTGATTTACCGCACCCGACATGGGCAGGTTTACGAGAATTGCACCAAAGCCCATGGGCAGCAGAAGGGATGGCTCCATATCCTTTTTTATGGCGAGATATATGAGTAAGGCTCCGATAATCCACATAACCGCCTGCTGCCATGTAATGTTCAGTACATTAGAAAATAATTCTGTCATTTGACTCTCTCCTTTGTATATTATATATTTATTGTATGTTTTAGACGTTTGTAAAACGTAAAAAACTGCGTAATATTGGGACATTTTAAAATTCCGTTTTGTATATTTTTTCGTTTGCCCCATACAGTAGCATTGAATGTATTATAAATCCGAAATAATTTTATTGAATAATTGCCCTTCGCCCATACAGTTGCCAAGCCCAACTGCAACGAAAAAATTATTTCGGATTTTGCATAAAGTTATCCACAATTTTGCATTTTTACATTTTACAATCGCCTAATAATATATTTATATTATTCCGTTAATAAAGATTTCAATGCCGATAAGTATAAGTATTATCCCACCCAGAATATCAGCCTTATTCGAAAGCCTCGTGCCGAATTTCTTGCCGATGATAAGCCCGATAAAGCAAATCACAAAGGTTACGCCGCCGATTATCAGTGCCGCCGACAGAGCATGAATAAAATCGTATTCCGCAATGGTGAACCCGACCGACAAGGCATCGATCGATGTTGCAATTCCCTGAACCAGAAGCGCGGCAATGCCGAACGCCGGAGAATTGCTTTCTTCGTTCTTTGCACGGATTCCGCTCACAAGCATACTTATGCCGATATATAAAAGCAGTATCAGCGCAATCCACGGTATCATCGCTTCGAATGCGGAAAAGAGCTTAGCGACGGTTTTTACGCATATCCAGCCGAGCATCGGCATAAGTGCCTGAAAGACCGCAAAAACCCCGGCTATGCCATACATCTTTGGAAGGTGCATTTTAGGCTCGCCAAGGCCGTTGGCGAGAGAGACGGAAAATGCGTCCATCGAAAGTCCGATTCCGAGCAGAATACTGTTGATCATAAAAGCAAAAACATAATCCATAGTAACCCCCAAAAACATTGTTATAGTAAAAATTCAGCGCAAGGCTGTGCCCGATACCTCTTTGACCGCCGTCTTGAATATGTATCCGTAAAACAAAAAATCGGATAAGCACCATACCGTGCCATATCCGATAGTAACGCAGATTCAGACACAAGTATAGCTTTACGGTTATACTCGGTGTCTGGCAATTTAATTCAAGCCAGACCTTGCATAATCAAAGGTCAGGATGTTGACTTGAACCGCACAAGCAATGTGCGCCTGCTACTCCCACACTAAATAACTTTTTATACATTATATCACTCGGGCACGGTTTTGTCAATGCGTATATTTAACATTTTATTAAAACTTTATTAAAACATGCAACTTTTTTATATGCTGACCTTTTGAAATAATTTTTATGTTATAATTTAATTTATTACTTAATAATATCATGTTTTGTTTTCGTGTATCCCTCCACCGCCTTCGGCGGTCCCCCTCCCTTTAGGCAAGGGAGGCAATTAGGTTGATGCTCGGCAGTTCCCCTCCCTTTAGACAAGGGAGGCTTTGGTGTGTGGCTTTTTAATTATTCAATATTAATTATTCATCATTCACTATTCATTAATAAAGGATTTTTGTAATGAATAATTAATAATGAATAATGAATAATAGCGGTAGTTTTCCTTGCGGAAAACTTGAATTATATAATGAATTGTTGTAAAATAACTTTTAATTATGCATTATGAATTATTTCCGTCATTCTATGATACCTCGATACCTCAAACCAAGGAACGTTCCGTTCCATCGACCACTTAGCCTCCCTTGCCTAAAGGGAGGTGTCAGTCGAAGACTGACGGAGGGATTCATATGCGGCATTATCAATATATCGACATATTCCCTCAAAATATCTGTTAACCTCCCGAAGCCCTGTTTTGACCTGCCGCTCCCGGTCGGCAATGTATAAATATTTCAAAAAATATGGTTTGCGTAATAATGAGGAAACTTAAAATAATGAGGAAACTTAAAATACTATTGACATTGACTGAAATATGTGCTATAAATTACAATAGTTAAAGTAATTGTAATTGCCGATATATCGGCAAGGGGGTATCTGAAATGAAAATTTCAACGGAAATAGGCTCTGCCGCAAGGCTTGTGGGCGAGGAGAGAGCAATTGAGTATTATGCAAAGGCGGGTTTTGACGCATGGGATTTTTCGATGTTCGAAATGTGCGGATATGATTGGAAAACAAGGACAGCACTTCAGTCATCCCATCCGCTGGGTCAGAATGATTACTTGAAGTTTGCGCAGAGGCTGAAGCAGGTAGGTGAGGACAACGGTATATATTGCAACCAGTCCCACGCACCTTTCCCGACCGGCTGTGATGGGGTACGCTCATATTTAAAGAGGGCGATAGAATGTACGGCAGAGGCCGGAGGAAAAATCTGTATTATCCACCCCGATAATAATAAAGGACCCGAGGAAAACGCAGAAATGTATTTTGAGCTTCTTCCCTTTGCTAAGGAGTGCGGTGTTAAGATTGCAACGGAGAATATGTTCAACTGGACTCCGGAAAAGGATGAAGCAGCTTTTGCGGCGTGTGCAAACCCCGAAAGCTTTAACGCTCATCTCGATGCGGTGAACGATGATTACTTTATTGCGTGTCTTGACATAGGTCATGCGGAAATGAGCGGACTTGGCACCTCGGCCGTTGAGATGATACACGCTCTCGGTGACCGCCTCGGAGCATTACATATACACGACAATGACAAAAGACATGATTTGCACCAGATACCGTTTTCTAAGAATATTGACTTTGAAGCGGTTGTCAAAGCGTTAAAGGAGATAGGCTACAGCGGAGAATTTACCTTAGAGCCTGATGCGTATCTCAGAGATTTCAACGAGGACACTATTTATAACGGAATTAAAAATCTTGCCGCTGCCGCAAAAAAGCTTGCGGATATGTATGAAAATATGTGAGGAACATAAAATTTGAGTTTAATCCATACACTCCGGAGAATAATAACTCTCGGGAGTGTATTTTTTTCGGCTGCGCCGAGCGTCGGAGCTTTGCGGAGAGCTATATTTGTAAAATAATTATGCGGAAAACCGTTAAAAATAAGTTTAATTAAATAAAAACACGTTTAAAGCAATAAAAATCATATATTATTACTATTGAAATATTCGTATGGTTTTGTTATCATATTAATATTGTGTCATTGAGTGGCAAATTTTACGGAATAATGAGGTGCTGTGTTTTGCTTTCATATTTTTTGACGGTCGGCGGACAGATTTTCATGATGTTTCTTATGGTTCTTGTGGGCTATCTCATGTACAAATGGCATATGCTGACAGAGAACGGAATAAAGGAAATGTCGGTTCTTTTGCTTAAGATAGTTACGCCGATGATTCTTGTGTCTGCGTTTCAGCGTGAGTTTGAAGCGGGACTCTTCAAAGATTGGGTAACAATGTTTTTGGCGTCGGCACTGACATATGGAGTGTCGATTGTCCTGTCGATAATTCTCTATCGGAGGGAAAGCCGCGCAGAGGAGAGGATGTGCATTTTTTTGCCGAACAACGGATTTCTTGCCTTTCCGCTGATGCAAGCACTTGCCGGTGAGTTTGGTATCTTTCTCGGCTCGACCAGTGTTATTCTTCTTAATGTTATCCAGTGGACCTACGGAGTGAAGCTCCTTAAGCCCGATGCAAAAATCAACATAAAGAATATTATTTTAAATCCCGGGGTGATAGGCATTGTCCTCGGACTTTTGCTGTTCTTTTCGCCGTGGAAGCTCCCGAAGTATGTCTTTTCGGCGGTGGATGCAATAGGCTCACTCAACACGCCGCTTGCGATGATTGTGCTCGGCGGAATGCTGGCGCAGACCGATTTGAAGAAGGAGCTTAAAACGGCAAGCTTTTATAAAATTTCCGTGATAAAGCTGATTGTTCTGCCGTTTATCATGCTCGGACTGTTCTATGTTCTGCCGCTGTCCGATTCGGTTAAGCTTGTGGCGTTTATATGCTCGGTTACCCCTGCGGCAACCTCAGTGAGTATGCTGTCGCAGATTTTTGACGGCGACTATCGCTATGCGGCAAGTGCGGTGGTTATAACCACGGTGTTATCGGCTTTGACTATGCCTATAATTCTTACGATCGGAAAAGCCGTGCTGGGATATTAAAAACTTTGAGTTTCCCCGAAATTTGAAGACAAAAGTGAAGTAAACAGCTTAAGTACAAGGAAAAACGCAAATTCAAATTTGAAATTATCTGCGATTTGATACACCGGTAAATTTTTAAATAATTTTTTCATTGCCGCTGCCGGTAGGCACAGCGGAACCGGGGGACGGCGATCAATTCAAAAAAATTATTTTAAAATTGCGGATTTAACAGCATTTAAGTATGTGAATATAAGCAATTTTTTGAAATATTTATATGAATTTACAGCCCGAAGCCCTGTTCCGACCTG